>JADGHL010000021.1 GCA_019686135.1 Myxococcaceae bacterium
GTCACCGGCTCCAGGCGCGACGGCCACCGCGCCATCACCCGCGTACGGCACCACGACGACAACTCCGTCACCGGCTCCAGGCGCGACGGCCACCGCGCCGTCACCCGCTTCGGGCACGACCGCCGCGCCCTCGACCGGCCCCGGCGCTGCGCGGACTGCGCCGTCGTCCGCTTTCGCCGTCACGGCGCCGGATGCACCGGGCACGACTTCGCAGCAGGCGCCAGCGAGGCCGGAGCGCAAGGACTCAGCGGTGAAGCCGGCGTCGGTCGTGCAGCACGGACCGAAGGCCACCCGCGCCGCCCGTGACGACGTCCCCACGCGGCGCGAGCTGCTCAGGGAGATCGACCGGCTGGAGAAGCGGGTGCGCGATCAGGCCCGGGGCGAGGCGCCGCCGGAGCCGGTGCTGGCGTTCCTCACGCAGTACCGCTCGGAGGCGCAGGCCGCCTCCACGGTGGAGGACCGCAAGGAGCTCGCGCGCAAGCTGCAGAAGTTCGAGATCCGGTTCCTCACGCAACGCTGAGCGGACGGCACTGCACGCCGGCCGGTCAGCCGACCTGATCGCACGCTTCGGCGACCAGCGAATCGCGAGCGGTCAGCCCGCCCGCGTCGTGGGTCGTCAGCAGAAGCCGCACCTTGCGGTAGCGGATGTCGATGTCCGGGTGGTGCTGGTGCCGCTCGGCGACCTCGGCGACGCGTGTGACGAAGGCGATCGCCTCCGGGAAGGTGGCGAACGTGTACTCGCGCACCAGCGCGTCTCCCTGCCGCGACCAGCCGGGGTGCGCGGCGAGGAACTGCGCCACCTCTTCATCCTTCAACAGCGTGCGGCCCCCCGGCATCGCATCCTCCGAAATGCGCAATTCAACGCGCATCGTTCATCAGCTTCGCCACCGCCGCGACCGCCTCCTGCGTGGAGAGCGTGCCGCCGACGTCCCGCGTGCACTGTCCCTGCTCCACCGCCTGCTGCACCGCGGACTCCAGCTTCGCGGCCGGCGCCTCGTGGCCGAGCTCGCGCAACATCAGCGCGCTGGTGAGCAGCGCCGCGAACGGGTTGACGATCCCCTTGCCCGCGATGTCCGGCGCCGAGCCATGCACCGGTTCGAACAGCGGCGTGGAGTCGGGGTTGAGGTTCGCGGACGCGGCCAGCCCGAGCCCACCGGTGAGCCCGGCGCCGATGTCGGTGAGGATGTCGCCGAACAGATTGGTGGTGACGATCACCTGGAAGGATTCGGGCTGCAGCACGAGCTGCATGGCGAGGTTGTCCACGTAGAAGTGCTTCGCCTCGATCTCCGGGTACTCGGCCGCGACCTCCTTGAAGGTGCGCAGCCACAGCTCGTGCGCGGGGATGGCGTTGTTCTTGTCCGCCATCGCCACGCGGGTCTTCTGGTTCCGCTTCGCCCAGGCGAACGCCGCGCGGATCACCCGCTCCACGCCCTTGCGCGTATTGATCTCCTCGGAGATCGCCAGCTCGTCGGGCGTGCCCTTCTTGAAGACGCCGCCGAGCCCGTTGTACTGGCCCTCGGTGTTCTCGCGGAACACGACGAAGTCGATCTCCTTGCGCCCCTTGCCCTTGAGCGGCGAGAGGCGATCGGCGAGCAGCCGGCACGGCCGGAAGTTCACGTAGAGATCCAGCCCGAAGCGGAGCCCGAGCAGGATCTCCCTCGCGTGCACCTGGCCTTTGACCCGGGGATCGCCCACCGCGCCGAACAAAATGGCGTCGAAGTCCCGGCGGAAGATGTCGATCTGTCCCGGCGGGAGCGCCTCGCCGGTCTTCAGGTAGCGCTCCGCGCCGAACTCGAACCGTTCGAAGGAGAGCCCGAGGCCGTGAACCTGGTTGAGCTGCTCGAGCAGCGGGAGCGCGGCGTCGATGACCTCGATGCCCGCGCCGTCTCCGGGAATCACCGCGATGCGTGCCATGACCTGCTGATACCACCTCGCCCGGCGGCCGCCACCGGGAAGGCGTACCGGACCGCCTCAGCTCCCCGGCGGCGCGAGCGCGGTTTCAGCCACCTGCTTCGCGCGCCGCTTCTCGATGATCCACACCGCGATCACCCCGAGCTCGTAGCAGAGGAACATGGGGCCGCACATCAGCGCGAGGTTCACCGCGTCACCGGTGGGTGTGATGACCGCGGCGGCGATCAGGCACACCACCAGCGCGTGCCGCTGGTACCGGAAGAGCCAGCGCGACTTCACCAGCCCCAGTTGTCCAAGGAGCGCCATGACGATGGGCAGCTCGAAGATCACCCCGAACGCCAGCTCCAAAAGCAGCACCAGGGAGAGCTGTTCGGACATGGTGAGCATCGGTCGCGTCCAGGAGAGCGCGGCGTGCTTCGCCGTGCCGGCGGAGATGTCCTTCTCCAGGCGCCAGAGCTCGGTGAACATCGAGGTGTGAGCGGGCGAGACGGCGGCGAGCGCGGCAGCGGCCTCGTCGATCCGCTTCTGAGCGGTCGTGTAGTCGCCGCGCTCGTAGGCGTCGAGCGCCTCGGCGCGCTTGTCCATCACCGTCCGCAACACCGGCCGTGCGGCGGGGCCGAAGCTCTCGTGGGCGGTGTCCATCAGCCGCCCCAGGCCCTCGAGCTGCGTGTGGAGCATCAACCGGGGCGAGGGTTTGTTGGCGGGATCGGCCGGGATCAGCGACTCCTTGATCTCCGAGGCGATGCCCTCGCTCCCCGCCCGGGCCAGGGCGCTCGCGCGCTTCAGATCGCCAAAGCGCATCGCGCGCAGCGCGTCCTCCTCGCGCACCTTCGCATCCGCCACCTTGTGCTCCAGGCCCACGGCGTCCGGATCGTTGAGGAGGAACTCGAACATCGACGGCAGGACGATGAAGTACGAGAAGGCACCGCCGAGGATGAACGCGAGCGTCCCGAGGACCACGAAGGGGCCCGCGAACTTGCGTTCGGACGGGTACAGCCCGGGCGAGACGAAGCCCCAGATCTGCCAGAGCAGCACCGGCGTCGCGAGGAAGACGCCGGAGTACAGGCCGACCTTCATCAGGACGTTTATCTCTTCGATGCCCGAGGTGTAGATGAGCGACCGGCCCTCCGGCGGAAGCGCCGCGAGCACTGGCTCCATCAACAGCCCGAAGATCGGCTTGGCGAACGCCAGCGACGCCGCGCCCAGCACCACCACCGCAATCGTCACGCGCAGAAGCCGCGAGCGAAGCTCGGTGAGGTGTTCCGCGAGGCTCATCCGGAGCTCGCCGTCTGCCTCTTCGGGGCCGGTGGCGCCGGGGGCCTCGACCTTCTTCGCGCGCTGGCCGATCACCCCTGCTCCTTGCCTGCGGCCGCCCCGGCTTCGGGGGACGGTGCCGCGCTTTCGGCGCCATCACCGGCGGGCGCGGCGGGGATCTCCGCCGGCGGAGCGTTGGCGGTGACGGCGGGCGGCGGCGCGGAGCCGAGCTTCGACCGCGCGATGTCGAGGTTCAGCTCGTCCGCCACGCGGCGGCCGCCGTCCAGCGGTCCGGCGATCGGCGGGAGGATGCGGGCCAGCTCCTCATTCCCGTCCGCGCCGTGCGGGATCGGCGTCGGACCGGAGGCGGACTTCGGCTCCTCGCGCTCGAAGTCCTGGTCCATCCGGTAGAACTCGGCCTCCAGCGTGGAGCGGACCTCGTCGGTCTGGCGGCGGAACTCGCGCATGAACTTGCCGATCGCCCGGGCGAGCTCGGGCAGGCGCCTGGGGCCGAGCACCAGAAGCGCCACGACCATGATGAGTGCGATTTCGCCTGCGCCGACGTTGAGCATCGAGGTGGTCGCAGGTTAGCGCGGCGTTGGCAGCGCGCCACCTGGATCGCTCTGCGTCGTTCACGCCCGGCCGCACAGCGCCGCGCCGCGGGGCGAAACGGGACTGAAGTGCCCCGCGCTACCGGCGGACCGGGAACGCGGTGCCCTTGCCGCAGTAGACGAACGTGCCGTCCCGGCCCTTCCCCGCCCGGCGCAGCCCATTGAAGGCCAAAGACGCGCCGGCGCGCGCCGGGCCCAGCTCCGTGTCCTCGATCCGCAGCACGATGGGCGTGCCGGCGGGCATGCCGTCGAACGGGCTGATGAGCTCGCCGGTGACGTAGAAGCGGCCCGGCGTGCAGTCGTTGTCCGGGATTCCGTAGTACGGGTAGCCGCCGCTCACCGAGACGACCTTCACGCGCGCGTCCTCGACCACCGCGCCCTTCTTGAAGCGGGGATCGGCCTTCGCCTCCTCCAGCGAGTTGGCCGGCATCAACCCACCCGCTCCGGTGGGCGTCCGCAGATACGCCGCGGGCGTGGTCGCCGGAGCGGAGACACCGGAACCGGCGGCCGGGGCGGGCGAGGGAGTCGTAGCCGCCGGGGTGACGGGCGTGCGGCGGCTCTGCGCCTCTTCCAGCTTCTTCTGCTCGGCAGCAAGGCGCGCCGCCTCCTTTTGCTGTTCGAGCTCCAGCCGCTTCGCCTCCGCCTCCAGCCGCCGGCGCTCCAGCTCGGCCTGACGCTGCTCCTCCTCCAGCCGCTTCTTCTCTTCGGCGGCACGCTTCTTCGCCTCGGCCTCCTGGCGCTTGCGCTCGGCTTCGGCGCGCTGCTTCTCCAGCGCTTCCTGACGCTTGCGCTCCGCCTCCTCCGCCGCGAGCCGCTTCTTCTCCGCGAGCTCCGCCTCCTTGCGCGCGCGCTCCTCTTCGGCGAGGCGCTTCTTCTCCGCGGCCTCCTCCTCCCGGCGCCGCTTCTCTTCTTCCGCGAGCCGCTTCTTCTCCGCGGCCTCTTCGGCTTGCCGCCGCTTCTCCTCCTCGGCGAGGCGCTTCCGCTCCTCCTCCGCGGCCTTCCGCGCGGCCTCCTTCTCGGCCTTCTCCTTCGCCAGCCGCTCGCGGGCCTCGGCGAGCTCGCGCTTCTTCGCCTCCAACTCCTCGCGCTTGCGCTTGAGCTCGGCCTCGCGCTTCTCCGCTTCGGCGCGCTGCCGCTCCAGCGCCTCCAGACGCGCCTTCTCCGCCGCGAGCCGCTTCTCTTCCTCCTTCCGGCGGCGCTCCTCTTCGGCGAGGCGCTTCTTCTCCTCGGCCTCCATCCGCTTGCGCTCAGCCTCGAGCCGTTTGGCTTCTTCCGCCTGGCGACGGGCCTCTTCGGCGAGACGCTTCTTCTCCTCCTCCGCAGCCTTCGCCCGCGCGGCCGCCTCTGCCTCGGCTTTCGCCTTCGCCTCGGCCTCCGCTTTCGCCCGGGCCTCCGCCTCGGCCTTCGCCTTCGCTTCGGCTTCCGCCTTCTTCCGCGCCTCCTCCTCCGCCTTCTTCCGCGCGGCCTCCTCGGCCTCCGCCTTCTTCCGCGCCTCCTCCGCTTCCTTCAGCGCCTTCTCACGCGCCTCACGGGTCAGCGCGCGGCGGTGACCGCCGGACTCTCCACTGGAGTCGTCCGACACCTCCGCCTTGTCCCCCGGAGCGAGCAGATCGGGGATGTCCTGCGCGAAGGCGGGAACGGAGTGGATGAGGAACAACGTGACGAGGGCAGCGGTGAGCTTTCTCATGGGGTCGCCGCGGTGTAGCCGATCGTGCGCTTCGACTTCAACGATCGTCCCCACCGCGCCCGTGGGCGCCAGACCAGGCGGGCAGGCGCGGCGTTCAGGGCGCCGTCACGCCCACCCGGGTGTCCATGGCCGGGCGGACCACCCGGCTCTCCACGATGTAGAGCATGAGCGGGATCACCGCGGTCAGCCCCATCGAGACGAAGGCGATCCGGTCCACGCCGCCCAGCGCGCCGTCGGGCAGCTCCCACAGAAGGCGCGCGGAGAGGAACGCGCCGATGGCGGAGGCAATGTGCTGCACCGCGGACTGGATCGACATGAACCGCGCGCGCTCGTGGGGTCCGGGCACCTTCGAGGTGAGCGTGTTGTAGGCGACGTTGCGCAGCGAGTTGATGGCCATGAAGGCGGTGAAGAGCAGGATGACCGGCAGCCACGCCGCGGCCTGGGCGGTCCACGGCGCATCCGTAAGCGCTCTCGGCAGCGGCCAGGGGAACCGCACGAAGCCCAGGTAGAGCGTGCCGACCATCAGCACGGCGGCGATCGCTCCGGTGCGGAACGAGCCGATCCGGTCCACCAGCCGGCCGCTCAGCCGCATCGCGAAGAAGCTGACCACGCCACCCACGAGGTAGAGCACCGACAGGCCGGCGCGCGGGAAGTGGAGGTTCTCCTGCACGTAGGAGCTGATGTTGGGGATGACGATGAAGCCGGCCATCATCACCACCGCGGTCATGGTCCACGACAGCCACACGGTGGGCCGGCCCAGAAGCGCCGCCCAGGCGCGGGCCTCCTTCTGGTTTTGGCGCTGAAGGTGGGCGCGCATCGACGGCAAGGCGCGCGCGGCGATCCCCGCGACGATGACGCCGATGCCGGCCGTGACGAAGAAGGGGAAGCGCCACCCCGCCATCGCCAGAACGAGGCCAGCGGGCACGCCCAGCACCGAGGCGATGGAGAACGCGCTCATCACCGCGCCCATCGCGCGGCCGCGCCGCTCGGGCGGGACCAGGTCCGCCACCATGGACATGGAGATCGACGTGGCCGGACCGCCGAACGCGCCCGCCACCATGCGCGCCGCCATCAGCGTGCTCAGCCCCACCGCCAGCCCGCCCAGCGCGGTCCCCGCCACCAGCCCGAGCAGCGCCCCCAACAGCGCCTGCTTGCGATCGAACCGTTCGAGGAAGAAGGAGCCCACGAACCCGGAGACCGCCGCCGCCGCGGTGTACGCCCCGCCGATGTAGCCGATGTGCGAGAGCGGGATGCCCAGGGCCTGGGAGAAGTCCGGGCCCATGGGCATGACCATCACGAAGTCGAGGACGTTGACGAACTGCACCGCGCCGATGACGAAGATCGCGCGGCGTTCGGCAGCCAGAGCGGAGTCCATGCGGGGGCGCACGTATATGGACCCACGGCGCGCTCCGCCACCGCTTGTACAGCGCCCCGGCGCTCAGACCCGGAAGCGGCGGACCTCGCTCTTGAGGACCTCGGCCTGCTTCTGCAGCGAGTCGATGGCCTCCTCTAGCTGGCGCACCGACTTCGACTGGTGCTCGGTGACGCTCTTGATCGCCTCCACCGCCTTGAGCACCTGTTCGCTGCCCTTGGTCTGTTCCTTCTGGGCGCGGTTGAGGTGGGTGACCATCTCGTTGATGTTCTCGATGGACTTGATGATCTGCCGCGACCCGTGGGCCTGTTCCTGGGCGGACCGTTGCACGTGCGAGGTGAGCATCTTCATCTTCTCCGCGCCCTTCATGATCTGTTCCGACCCGCGGGCCTGTTCGTTGGTGGCCTTGGAGATCTGCTGAACCGTCTCGGCGATCCGCTGAATCGCGCTGGTGACCTGCTTCGACCCGCGCGCCTGTTCGACGGTGGCGCGGGCGATCGCCTTGACCATCATCGTGCTCTTGTTGGCGGAGTCGTAGATCTTCTTCAGCGCCGTCTCCGCCTCGCGGCCCAGGCGCACGCCCTCCTCGACGTTCTTCACGCCCTGGTTCATCACCGCGACCGCGTTCTTCGACTCGTCCTGCACGCTGCGGATGAGGTCGGCGATCTCCTTGGTGGAGGCGCCGGTGCGTTCGGCGAGGTCCTTGATCTCCTCCGCCACCACCGCGAACCCCTTGCCGTGCTCGCCCGCCTGGGCCGCGATGATCGCCGCGTTCAGCGCGAGCAGGTTGGTCTGTTCGGCCACGTCGTCGATGACGTTGAGGATGTTGCCGATCTCCTGGATCCGCTTGCCCAGCGACTCGATGGCGCTGCTGGCCAGCCGGGAGGACTCCTTGATCTTGTCGATCCCCGCGAGCGTCTTCTGCAGCGCCTCCACGCCGGTGGCCGCGTCGCTGGAGACCGTCTCGGAGAGCTTGGCGGTCTCGTTGGCGTTCATCTCCACCTGGCCGATGGAGATGTCCATCTCGCTCATCGACGAGGAGGTCTCCTCGGTGGAGGCGAGCAGCTCCTCGATGTTGCGGGCCACCTCCTTGATGGAGAAGGTCATCTGCTCGATGGCGCTGGTGGTCTCCTCCACCGAGGCGGCCATCGCCTGCACGTTCTCGGCGACCTCGTCGTTGGTGGCCGCCATCTGCATGATCGACGACGAGGACTCCTCCGCGCTCGCGTAGAGGACCTCCACGTTCTCGGCGATCCCCCGAAGCGACGCGAGCATCTGCACCATCGACGAGGAGGTCTCCTCCACCCGCGCCTGCGTGGTGGCGGCGCCGGAGGCCACCACGTTCCCTGTGCGGGAGATCTGTTCGATGACGCCGGCCACGCCCTCCCCGACGCCGCGGATCCGCCCCAGCGTCTCGCGGAGCGACTGGCTGATCCGGTTGAGCGCCTCCGCGGCAAGGCCGATCTCGTCCTGACGCGTCACCTCCACCCGCCCGGTGAGGTCCGCCTCCGACAGCCGCGAGGCTTGCAGCATCATCGCCTTGAGCGGGCGGAGGACGATCCCCCGCGAGAGTGCCCAGGAGATGACCGCGAGCAGGAGGAACCCGGCGATGGAGATCGCCAGCACCGTCAGGCGCACGTTGGTCATCACGTGGCGAACGCCGCGCGCGGCGACCACGACGAAGGCACGCGGGCCGGAGGAGCCGGTGTCGATCGGCTCCACGACCAGGGCGTCGCCGTCGGGAAGCTCGCGCTGGGAGGGCGATGCGCCATCGAGCTGCGCACGGATCCGGTTGAATCCGTCCGGGAGCGTGCGCGGGCGGCTTGCCACCACCACCGGGGGCTGACCGGGCGTAGGTTCGACCAGCACCGCCGCCCACTCCACCCGGTCGCGCTCGCCGATCGGAATGGGCGCGGGCGTGGCCTGGGCGGTGGCCGGGAGCCTGCCGGCCGGATAGAGCGCCGCAATCTCCCGTGCAACGCTGTGGGCGTGGTTGTACACAAGGCCGCGAAGGTCGGACTCGATCTGGCGCGGGATCAGCAGCGCGAGGAACCCGAGGGTCACGAGCAGTGCCAACGACAGCGACAGCAGCATCGCGCCCAACAGGCCCAGCTTTCGGAACCAGTCGAACAAGCGCCGGCCACTGTAGGGACGGCGCGTGAACGAGGGCAAGAATCCGATGTCCGCCCCCACGCTGGTGCTCACCGACGAGCGGATGCTCGGGCACGATCCCGGCGCCGGGCACCCCGAATCTCCCCGGCGGCTGCACCGGATCCTCGAGGTGCTTAAGGCCGCCCCCATTCCGGGCGTGCAGCTTCGCGCCCCGCGGCCGGCCACCCGCGAGGAGCTCTTGTGGGTCCACACGCCGGCGCACGTCGACGGCCTCGAGCGCCTCCGCGGTCAGCGCGCGCAGCTCGATCCCGACACCGCCATGTCCGAAGAAAGCTGGGACGCGGCGCTGCTGGCCGCCGGCGCCGCGGTGGAGGCGGTCGACGCGGTGCAGTCCGGCGCGTTCGCCAACGCCTTTGCGCTGGTGCGCCCGCCCGGCCACCACGCCGAACCCGACCGCGCGATGGGCTTCTGCCTCCTCAACAACGCGGCGATCGCCGCCGAGCGCGCCCGGCGCAGCGGCGCACAGCGGGTGCTCGTCCTCGACTGGGACGTGCACCACGGCAACGGCACCCAGGCCGCGTTCTGGACGCGGCGGGACGTGCTCTACGTCTCGTCGCACCAGTACCCGTACTACCCCGGCACCGGAGCGCCCGGTGAGGTGGGCGCGGGCGAGGGCGCGGGCTTCACCGTCAATTGCGCGCTCCCGTCGGGTCTGGGCGACGCCGACTACGGCGCGGTCTTCCACGATCTCTTTCTGCCGATCGCCCGGGCGTATGCCCCCGACCTGGTGATCGTCAGCGCCGGGTTCGATCCGCACCGCGCCGATCCGATCGGAGGGATGCTCGTGACCGAGCGCGGGTTCGCGGCGATGGCGTCGGCCGTGTGCGAGCTCACCGGCGGGTCGAAGCTGGTGCTGCTTCTGGAGGGCGGCTACGACCTGGGCGGCCTCGCTCGCTCGGTGCACGCGTGCGCCGAGGTGCTGGCGGGCCGGCGCGACGACTTTCCCACCGGAGCCTCCCCCGCCGCGGCGCAGGCGATCGCCGCGACGCGGGCGGCGGTGGCCCCCTATTGGAGGAACGTTCTTTGAGCGAAGTCGAGCGGGCGAAGGGCTACATCCACGGGTCGACCGATCCGCGCGAGGTGGCGCGGCTGGAGAAGCAGGCCGGGTTCGCGTGGCGGTTCGTGGGGCCGAAGTTCATCGCGCACAAGGGCGAGCGGGTGCTCGATCTCGCCACCGGCGTGGGCGCGATGGCCGAGCAGATCCTCATGCACCATCCGGGCGTGCGGCTCTTCGGCGCGGACGTGCGCATGTCCCAGCTGCGCTCGGCGAAGGCCAACCACCCCGGCGTGACGCTGGTGAACGCGGACGGCGCGCGGCTGCCGTTCAAGGATGCCGTGTTCGACCGGATCCACTGCAGCTGGCTGCTCGAGCACGTCCCCAACCCGGTGGCGATCCTCCGCGAGTGCCGCCGCGTGACCCGCCCGGGCGGGACGGTCCACTTCGTGGAGGTGGACAACGCCACGTTCCGCCTGGTGCCGCCGGATCCGGAGATCGAAGCGGTGATGGACGCGCTCAACCGCGCGCAAACAGCTTCGGGCGGCGATCCCTTCGTGGGTCAAAAGCTGGGCGCGCTGTTCCGTGAGGCCGGCTTCGAACAGGTGTCCCTGTCCCCGTCCGCGCTGCACGGCCGGTGGGACGACCCGGCCTTCTACGCGGAGTGCATCACCGAGTTCGCGGAGATCTTCGAGAGCATCGACGAGGCGGTCGATCCGGAGATGGCCCAGCGGGCGCACGCCGCGGCGCAGAAGCTCCGCGCGCGGCTCGGGATGCGCGGCAGCGAGTTCCACTACTCCGGCGTGCTGGCGGTGGCGACGCGTTGACGCGCCAGCGATTCGCGTGAGAATGGCCCGGCCATGACCCGACCCCTCTTCACCGCCCTCACCGCGGCTTTCGCGCTGTGCGCCTGCGGCCCCTCGGAGCTGACCATCACCATGAACGAGGACAACGGCTCGGGGCAGGTCGGCACCGCCACGCTCACGGATACGAGCGACGGCCTGAAGGTGGTGATTTCGGTCAGCAAGGGGAACGCCACCGGACCGGAGGCGGCGCACATCCACCCGGGCCGCTGCGGCGAGCTGGGCCCGCCGAAGTACCCGCTGGAGGAGGTGGTCGACGGCGCCAGCACCACCCTGGTGGTGAAGGACCTCGACGGGAACCTCGTCCGCCTCTCGTCTCTTCTGCAGAGCCCGTTCGCGGTGAACGTCCACAGCGCCGCGGACAGCACGGTCTACGTGAGCTGCGGGAACATCCAATGAACGAACAACTTCCCTGTCGGACGGCGCTCATCACCGGCGCCTCGAGCGGGCTGGGCCGCGGCCTGGCCCGGTGGTTCGCCACGCGCGGCGTGCAGGTCTTCGCGGCGGCGCGGCGCGAACAGCAGCTCGAGGAGCTGGCGAAGGAATGTCGCGAGGCGGGCGGAAAGCTCGAACCGATGCGCCTCGACGTCTCGGACAGCGACGACACGATCCGGCGCATCCGCGAGCTCGACGAACGGGTGGGCGGGCTGGACCTGGTGATCGCCAATGCGGGCGTCGGCGCGGACACCCCGGCGAAACGGCTGGAGTGGGAGGACGTCAAGCGGATCATCGACGTGAACGTGACCGGTGCCGCCGCCACGCTCTGCGCGGTGCTGCCGCGGATGGTGGAGCGCGACCGCGGGCACCTGGTCGGCATCTCCTCGCTCGCGGCCTACCGCGGGCTGCCGGGGTCCGGCGCGTACTCCGCGTCCAAGGCGTTCCTCTACATTTTCCTCGAGGGGCTGCGCGTCGACCTGCAACGCACCCACATCAAGGTCACCAGCATCCATCCCGGGTTCGTGAAGAGCGAGATGACCGCCCGGAACAAGTTCCCGATGCCGTTCCTGCTCGAAACCGACGACGCGGTGGAGCGGATGGCGCGCGCCATCGTCCGGGGCGACAGCGAGTTCGCGTTCCCGTGGCAGACGTCGAGCCTGATGAAGTTCGCGAAGGTGCTGCCGAATGGCGCGTGGAACATGGTCGCGCGCCGGATGATGCGCTGATTCGGGACGGGGGGGTGGCGCAGGCGCCAGGCTCAGAGGCCGCTCTGCTCCATCATGAACTTGTTGGGGTCCTCCTGCCCCTTCTCCGGCGTGCGCTCGTGGGGTTCGGTCCCGCGCTTGAACCACATCTCCTTCACCTCGTGGCTGCCGGAGGTGGCGAGCTTCCCGGTCTTGTTGTCGATCCGCAGCCGCACCAGATCCGCGCCGGGCGGAGGCGTGAAGTCGGGCTGGGGCACGCCGTCCAGCGCCTTCTTCATGTAGGCCAGCCAGATCGGCAGCGACGCGCGGCCGCCGGTCTCGTAGCGGCCGAGCGGGTGCGGGTTCAGGTCGTAACCCACCCACGAGGTCGCCACGAGATCGTGCGTGAACGCGGAAAACCACGCGTCGAACGAGTCGTTGGTCGTCCCGGTCTTGCCCGCCGCCGGCTTGCCCAGCCGCATCGCCGCCACGCCGGTGCCCTCGCGCACCACGCCGCGCAGCAGGTCCACGAGGATGAAACCGGTCTCCTTGCTCATCACCTGCTCGCCCTGGTCGTACAGGCGCGCGTACGCGCCGGCGATCCGGTCCTGCAGCGGCGCCCACGGATCGTCGTACGCGGTGTGGTCCTCGAGCGTGCGTCCGTAGCGGTCCTCGATCTTCCGCACGAAGTACGTGGGCCGCTTGTTGCCGAAGCGCGCAAACGTCGCGTACACGCCGGCCAGCTCATACGGGTAGACACACGAAGAGCCGAGCGCGGCGGAGAAGTCCTGGTTGATGGGCGTGGTGAGACCGAGCTTGTGGGCCCAGTCGGTCATCCGCTGCACGCCCACCGCGCCGAACGTCTTCACCGCGGGGATGTTCATCGAGTTGATGAGCGCGGTGCGAAGCAGAACGTCCCCCTGGAAGTCCGACGAGTAATTCTCCGGCTTCCACCGCACCTCGCTGGTGGGATCGTCGTAGACGATCGGGCTGTCCACGATCACCGTCGCCTCGGTCCACTTCAAAAGCTCGATCGCCGCCGAGTAGACGAACGGCTTGAAGCTCGATCCGGGCTGCCGGCAGGCCTGGAACGCGCGGTTGTACTCGTTGGCGTCGAAGTCGTAGCCGCCCACCATCGCCACGAGGTACTGGCGCCAGGGATCGATCGAGACGAGCGCGCCCTGCAGCTCGGGCTCCTGCTCGAGCCGGAAGAGCTGCACGTCTCTGGGCAGCTTGCGCTTCATCGCCTCGCCGGCGGTCTTGTCGTCGTCGGTGAGGCCGTCCGCGTCGGTGGCGCGGACGAGGATGAGGTCCCCCGGACGCAGCACGCCGCGGATGGTGTCGATCAGCGACGACGGGTAGTACGCCTCGGGGTTCAGCTTGCGCGCCCAGCGCATCCCCAGGAGCGGAAGCTTCCCCTTGAAGTGGCCGACCTGAACGTCCGCGCTCTGCCCGTCCGCATCCACGCCGGTCACCAGCGCCACGTAGAAGTGCTCTTTCTGGATCTGTTCGTCGCCGAGCGCGCGGTCCGCCTTGTCGAGGAACGCCTCCCACTCGCTCTTCGCCAGGTTCCCGAGCACGCCGCGGAAGCCCTGCCGCTTGTCCACCTCGAGGAGCCCGTAGAACATCGCCTCCTGCGCGGCGCGCTGCTTCTCCGAGTCCATGGTGGTGTAGATGCGCAGCCCTTCGTTCAGCAGCGTCTCGTTCCCGTAGCGGGCGGCCACGTCGCGGCGGACCTGTTCGACGAAGTACGGCGCGAACTCGTGGAACACGTCCTCCACCGGGTACGCCTTCACCTCCTCCGCCTGCGCCTGGTCGTACTCGGCCCGGGTGATCATCCCCTCGTGCAGCATGCGGGTGAGCACGTAGCCACGGCGCTTCTTCGCCGCCTCCGGGTTGAGGAACGGCGAATACCGCGAGGGCGCCTGCGGGAGCCCGGCGATCAGCGCCATCTCCGCGAGCGTGAGCTGCGTCACGTCCTTGCGGAAGTAGTTCTCCGCCGCCGCCTGCACCCCGTAGGAGTGGTGCCCGAGGTACACGTTGTTCAGGTACAGGTAGAGGATGTCCTCCTTGGTGAGCGCGCTCTCCAGCCGCCGCGCCAAAATCGCCTCGCGGATCTTCCGCTCGAGCGTCTTCGCCGTGGCCTTCTGGAACGCCGCGCGCCGCCGCGCTTCGCGGATCCGGAGGAACGCGCGCTCCACCTCCTGTTCACGCCGCTGCTGGGCCGCGGCCATCAGCCGGTCGTGCGCCTGCCGGGCGATCTCCTCGTCGGTGTAGCTGTCGGGGCTGCGGGGCAGAGGCGCCGTCTCCGCGGTGGCCCCGTCGTCCGCCGTCTCCTCCGCCGGGGTCGCCGCCGCCTCCTCGCCGGCCGACGCCGGCCGCGCCTTCGGCTTCGGCGGCTTCTTCCCGCCGCGCACCAGCCCCAGCTCGTGGAGCTCCTTCTTGATGCGGGCGATCTCCGCGTCCAGCTCCTCGCGGGTCGGCTCGGCGGGCGGGGGCACCTGCTTCTCCGCCTCCGCCATCATCTCGTCCGGCTGGAGCCCGCGCATCTCCGCGGTGACCAGGATCGCCTTCGCGGTCTGCTGCGTCAGCGTGGAGCCACCCTGGACCGAACCGCCGAGGTGCAGCTTCTTGCGGATGGTGGACACCGCGGCGCGCAGCGTGCCGGGGACGTCCACGCCGCCGTGGTCGAAGAAGCTGGAGTCTTCCGAGGCGATGAACGCCTGCACCAGGCGCTTGGGGATCCGTTCGTAGGGGATGACCTTGCGGCGCTCGTTGTAGAACTCGCCGGCCAGCACCCCGTCGTCGCTGAGCACCTCGGAGAGGATGAGCGGCCGGTACTCGTCCACGCGGGGGATCTCCGGCAGCCCCTCCGAGTACTTGTAATAGATGACCACCGCGCCGATCGCCGCGGCCGTGACGCCACACAGCGTCACCCAGGCCGCGATCTTGAGGCCGCGCAGCCACCAGGGCCGCTTCGGCGGAACGCCATCCAGCACCAGCTTCGACATCAGTCCTCCAGCCCGGCCTTCCGAAGCACGTCGCGAAGCTCGGCCGGCAGCCCTGCCTCGATCACCACGCGTCCCCCGTGTTCGGGATGCGGAAACTCGATTCGTTCGGCGTGCAGGAACAAACGCTTCAAACCCCAGCGGGCCTTTGCTTCGCGGTTGAAGGCGAAGTCGCCGTAGCGGCGGTCTCCTGCAACCGGGTGGCCAATGGCGGCGAAGTGTCTCCGAATCTGGTGGGTGCGGCCAGTCTCTATCGCACAGGAAACGAGCGCCGCCCCGGAAGCCTGCTTCACGACCTGCCAGTGGGTGATCGCCTCCTGCATGTTCACGCCGCGGACCGCCTTCGACCGGGCGGTCTGCTGGTGCTCGGAGAGCGGAAGGTCGATCGTCCCCTTCGGGCGAGGCATCTTCCCCTTCACCAGCGCCAGGTAGCGCTTCTTCGCGCGGCCGCGGGTGAAGACGTCGGTGAAGTGCACCATCGCCGGCCGGCGCTTGGCCACCAGCAGGACGCCCGAGGTGTCGCGGTCGAGCCGGTGCGCGGGGCTCGCCGCGAAGTCGTTCCGCACGGCCTTCGGCCCCAGGTACGCGCGGACGTAATCCACCACCGTTCCGCCGGTGATGCCGCTGCCGGTGTGCACGGCCATCCCCGACGGCTTGTCGATCGCCATCATCCAGTCGTCCTCGAAGAGGACCTTCCACCGGTCGGGATCGACCGTCTCGGAAGGCGGCGGCTTCGGTTTGACGCCCCGGGGAGATGGATTCACCGCGGTCGAGAGCTTCTGCGCGTCGCCGCGGATGGTGACGACATCGCCCGGCACAAGCGGCTGCTCCGGCTGCGCCCGCTTGCCGTTCACCCGCACCTTCTTCGTGCGGATCATCTTGAACAGATGCGAGGCGGGAACCTGCGCGAGCCTCTTGCGCAGGAACTTGTCGAGCCGGACGCCGGCCAGATCCTCCTCGATTCGGTACTCGAGCATTCGATCATTTACTGTCGCGGCGGCCCGACCACATAGGTAAAAGGCCATCCATGGCCAAGGCCCCTTCCATCGAGAAGCTGCTCGCCTCCGGGTCCGCCGAGTGGAACAAGGCGCGCAAGGCAGGAAAGATCGGCACCGACCACACCGGTGCGACCTTCGCGCAGCTGTTCAGCGCCAACGCGGATCTCTCCGGCCTCGAGCTCGTGGGGACCGAGTGGGAGAGGTGCGATCTCACCCGGGTCACCTTCCGCGACTCGGACCTCTCCAACGCGTACTTCCACGGCGGGCGGCTTCAGGACTGCGACTTCCGCGGCGCCAACCTCCAGGGGGCCACCTTCGAGCGGATGAAGATCCTCCGCTGCGACTTCAGCGGCGCGAAGGGGCTGGAGGATCTGGAGATGGAGGACGTCGATCTCGACCGCGTGGTGGGGCTCAACGGCGAAGCCGCCCCGCCGCCGCCTCCGCCGCCCGCGCACGGCGTCACCTCGTTCACGCGCGAACAGCGCATCCACCAGGAGGCGTCCCAGCAGGCGCAGGCCGAACAGGCCGCCGCGAACCTCCCGCCCTTCCGGCCGCAGGACTCCGCCGGCACCCTGCTCTTCCGCGGGCTGACTGGCCTCAAGGCGCCGCCCACCTGGGTGCTGGACGTCCCCGGGCTCCGCCCGCCGCTGGGCGCGCAGACCACGCCCGGCGCGAGCCTCGAGTCGCTCTACCGGGAAGCCGTGCGCGCACGCCTGGAGGCGAGGACCATCCCGGTCGATCCGGAGGCGGTGCGCCGCGCGCAGCACGCGCTGCAGATGGGTTCGCGGGAGGCGCCTCCGGCGGCGATGTACCTGAAGGAGGTCGCGCAGGATCCGCTGTTCCGCTTCTCTGCGGCGAAGGTGCTCGAGGAGATGCTCCGCGCCGAGCTCGATGTGGACGATTTGACCGGCGCGGTGGATCCGCGGGTCACCGGCGCGCTGCTCTATCTGCAGCTGCCCAACGAGGGCGTGGAGCACCTCGGCGAGGTCCGCCGCCGGCTCGCCGCCGCGCAGCTGTTCAGCGCGCTCCTGGAAGCGGGCTTCACTCCGGAGCACAACTGGGAGGAAGCGCTGGAATCCCAGGACGCGGCCATGGACCTGGCCCAGCTGGCCACCGGGGGAGACCGCGCGGCGCTCAGCGAGGCGTTCTCGGCCTTCGCCGCCCTGCCGGAAGAGGCGCGTCTGCGGCGGCTCGCGTACCTCGCGGAGTCGGCCTCCAACCTCGAACAACTCGCCCGGCTGCCGGAAGGCACGGAGCCGCGCTGGATCACCGGCCCGGAGATGCGCGAGTGCCACGAGCGGGAAATGCAATTCGTGCAGGCGCTCAGCGCGCAGCAAATCCCCGAGAAGGTCCCTGACCTGGCGAAGTCGGAGCTGGGCGTCGAACCGGGGCAAGTGCCGGAAGACAGCGACGGCGACCTCTTCATCCACTTCCGCTGCGAAGTCTGCGGAAAAGAGAAACTCGTCGTCCAAACGCCTGACGAGTTGCTGGCGACTGGTGAGTCGTGAGTGATGCGCGGCCCATAGGGCGCGCGGCCGGGGGCGGGGGCGCGTGGGGGCGGCCGGGGGTTGGTGGGCGGGGGGGGGGTGGGGGGCTGCCCCCCGCCCCCCGCCCCCCCGCGGCCGGGTGCGGCGCCGCTTCGCGCCGTCATGGGTTGTGTGGCCTGCGTCGTCATGCGTGTCCACCCGGACGCGGGCCCGGATGAGCCTCGCGCGCGGCCGGCGCCTCCCCTCCGTAAAAGCTTGTGCGTCCGGTGCCCTGCGCGGATCCGTTCGCGGTCAGCGACGCTCTGGGCCTCGTCCCCTCAGAGGAGCGGCAGCTGCAGCACGCGGTGGACGGCACGGGCGATGAAGCCCTCTTTGCGGAGGGCTTCGGCCAGCTCGTCGGCGAAGCCGTGGTGCGTGATGACCTCGGTCGCTCCGGAGGCTCTGGCGTACCGCATGAGCGACGGGAAGTCGGCGTGGTCGCTGACCGGGAAGGCGATGTCTGCTCCGTAGCGCCGCGCGGCCACCGGCCCGTCCAGCGCCCAGCCGGTGAGCACCGCGGTGGCCCGCTTCAGCCGCTGCAGCGATGCGGCCCGCGCGATGTGCGGCGGGAACAGGCCGACCTCGTCGGGTTCGATGCGGCCGTCGTACCGGCGCACCTCCAGCGGCATCCCGAGCTCGCCGTAGATCTGACAGACGGAGTGGATCGACGTGTGCGCGCACAGCTTGAGCCCGCGCTGGGTCAGCGCCTTCACGGTCTCCTGGCTCTTCCCCAACGGGTACGCGAGGAGGATCGGCGTCACGCCGCGCTCGAGGTTCGTGCGGCACCACGCGGCGATCGCGTCGAACGTCTGCTCGCGGGGCGGAAAAGCATACTTCGGCCGCCCGTAGGTGGACTCGATGACCAGCACGTCGCACTCGGCGATCTGCGCCGGCTCGGCCGTCAGCGTCGCGGCGAGGTTCAGGTCCCCGGTGTAGACGACCCGCGTCCCGTCCGGCAGCACCACCCGAAGCTGCGCCGAACCGAGCACGTGCCCCGCCGGCAACAGCTCCAACACCAGCGGCCCGAGCTCGAACGGACGGTTGTACGGCGCCGGCAACGCGCCCTTCACCTTCCCGAGCCGGTGCTGCATGAACCTCAGCGTCGCCGCCGTGGCGATCACCCGCTCGTGCCGCGCGATGTGATCGGCGTGGGCGTGGGAGACGAACGACAGCTCGCTCTTCCGGTGCGCGTCCAACCACAGCGCCGTCCCGCTCAGGTGCAACCCTGCACGCCTCAGTTCCACCGCCATGCGCGCGGCGTTCTACCCTGAAGCCCATACCGGCGCAGCGTCCGTTCGGGCCGCCTGGCCGGCAGCGGTTCGGCCACGATTCGTCCCCTGGTGCCGGACATCCGCGTGCTTGCAGCGTGCTCCTTTCGTACCCGGGAGGAAGAATCGTCGCCGCGAGCGGGCGCTCAGGCGGGCTCGCGGACGCGGCGCGCCAACAGCGCGTTGCCCACATCCGCCACCAGCACCGCCAGCACCGTCAGCCCACCGCCCACCAGCTCGCGCGCACCGAGCTGCTCGCGGCCGAGGCCCACCGACATCAGCGCCGCGAACACGGGCTCGAGCGAGAAGAGCAGCGCCGCGCGCACCGCGGTGGTCCGCGCCTGGGCCCAGGTCTGCAGGGAAATCGCCATCGCGCTCGCGAAGAACCCAGCGAAGATGAGCGCCCCGACGAACCCGCCGGTCCACGTCACCCGCACCTCCACGAAGGGGAGCGAGGCGCACGCCAGCGCGGAGACCACCCAGAGCTGCACGGCCACCAGCGCCAGCGCCGGCGCCCTGGGCGCGAACTTCTCGGTGAAGGCGATGTGGAAGGCGAAGCAGATCGCACAGCCGAGCGTGAGCAGGTCTCCCTCGAGCACGCTCTTGCCGCCGCCGCCCTTCAGCCCGCCGGTCAATACGTACAGCCCCGCGCAGGCGATCAGCACCGCGGCGATCGACGGTGGCTTCGGCAGGCGCCGGAACAGAGCGATCGACACGACGGGGACCAGGATCACCGACAGCCCGGTGATGAACGCCGAGCGGGACTCGGTGGTGCGCACGAGCCCGGTGGTCTGAAAGGCGAAGCCGGCGAAGAGGAACAGCCCGAGGAAGGCGCCCCGACGGAGCACCTCGGCGCTGAGCACCTTTCGCCGCGCGATCGCGGTGGCCGCGGCTCCGCCCAGAGCGAAGCGCAGCGCCAGGAAGCTGAACGGATCCGCGAGCGCGACGGCGTCCTTCACCACCACGAAGGAGGCGCCCCACAGCGCGGTGATGAAGACGATCACCAGATCCGCGTGGAGCCGGACCCGGGCAGGTGTGTCTGCCCCGGGGCGTGCGGATGGCGGGGTCACGGGATGTAGAAGAAGGCGACGCCGAGGATGGCGTACACCCCGAGCAGCATCACGCCCTCCAGCCAGTTGGACTCGCCGTCGAGCGCGATCAACGAGGCGGCCCCCACGCCCACCGCGATTCCGACGACCTCCATGTGCGAGAACTCCAGGCTCATCGGGTGCCCGACCGCGTGCGAGACCAGCACCAGCACCGGCGCCACGAAGAGCGCGATCAGCTTGGAGGACTCGAAGGCGAGGTTGAAGGCGAGAGCCATCTTCCCCTTCACGGCCATCATGATCGCGGTGGAGTTCTCCGCCGCCCCGCCCACCACCGCCAGCACCATCACCCCGACGAAGGTGTGGGTGAACCCGAAGCTGTCGATCGCCGGCTCGAGCGCGCCCACGAGGAACTCGGCGAGCACGATGATCCCCACGGTGGCGCTCACCAGCACGACGAGCGCCTTCCGGAACGACCACGGCGGCAGCTCCTCGGGCGTGCCGTGGTCCTCGGCCGCGTAGAGGTGCGCGTGCGTCTTCAGCGCGAAGATGAGGCTGATCGCGTAGATGACCAGGAGGATGATCGCGATCGCGATCGAGATCCGGTCCATGTACGGCAACGCCTCGTCCGCGCGGACGAGGTGGAAGATGTCCGGGACCAGGATCGCCGTGAGCGCGAGGAACAGCATCGCCGACCCGGAGAGCGCGGCGGTGCCGTTGAAGGTGCGCTTCTTCACGCCAATCCCTGATGCCAGCACCGAGGACCCGAGCACCAGCAGGAGATTCGCGAGGATCCCTCCGGCGATCGACGCCTTGACCACCTCCACCTTACCTTCTCGAAGCGCGGCGATCCCGATGATGAGCTCGGCCGCGTTGCCGAAGGAGGCGGTCATCAGCCCGCCGATCCCCGGCCCGAGCCGGTGCGCGACCACCTCGGTCGCCTCCCCCATCAGCCGGGCCACCGGGACGATCGCGATCGCGCACAGCACGAAGGTCCAGGTGCCCCAGTGGAAAAAGTGCGCAGCGATCGCCGCGGGGACGAAGATCACCAGGAGCGCGAGGAAGATCCGGTCCGAGGTGATCCACGGATCGCTCCCTCCGGATGCGGGCGATGGCGCTTCGTTCGGCGTGGTGGCGGGTGCTGCGGTCACGTGATTCCCCTCCCTAATCTTCGGCGGGCGCATTTCATCCCAGGCGGCCCGGCACGCAACGGACAAGTCGATGTCGTCACCCGCGGTACTCCCGGACAAGCCGCGCGTACCGCTCCCCCGCGGGGCCCCGGTCCACGATGACCAGCTCGCCTTTCGGCGTGGAGACGCACAGCGCCCGGAGCGATCCGCCGACGAAGGCGCCAACGACCCGGGACGCGCGCACCGCTTCCGAGAAGACCTCGAAGTCGAGGCTGAGCCGGTCCTCGACGAAGAGGTAGGCGCTGTCGATCTCCGACTCCAGGAGCCGCCGCACGATGGGAGCGCCAAAGCGCAGAGCATCCGCGCGCGCCCGCACGTCACCCAGCGCATGTCGCGCGTTCCGGAGGACGAAACGCGCCGGCGCGTTGCCCACCGCCCAGCGCAGAGCGCGGCTGCCGGCGAGGAGCGCGGCGCGGGACACGGACCCCAGCGGCAGGTCGAGCCCGGCGCGCGTCCGCACCGCCACCGCCTTTCCGAGCACGCGCGTCCCGGGCGGATCCGCCGTGCCGAAGGAGGACGTCAGGACGATCGGATCGACCGAATCGACCAGGTGCGCCACCAGCACGCCCTCCGGCCGAAGCGCGATGCCGATGTCTCCGCGCCTTAGCGACGTCGCCTCGCAACGGAGCACCCGGAGGGAATCTCCGCTGCGGAGGAACGGGTACATGCTCCGTCCGTGCACGCGGATCCACATCGAAGCCCCGAGCGGCCGGGCCTCGAGGAACTCACGGATGACGGCGGTGTTCACGCACCCATTGTGCAACGAAGTCCGCGACCGCGGGGTCCTTGCGGAACGTGAGCCGTCGCACGCCGACCCGCGAGACGAGCGCGCCCACGCGCTGGAGGATCTCCGCACGCGAGAGCGGTTCCACGGGCGCCTGCCAGGCCTGTGACATGACGGCTGCGACGGCCTCGGAGGGACCGACCTCGTCGATGCGCTCGCATCCGCCCTTTGAAAGCGTGAGGAGCGAGGCGATCGGAAACGCATCCGGCGTTCCGGGATGCGTCACATCGGACCGGAACGGAGTCCCGATGGCGGTTCCGTCCGGAAAGGCGGCGATGATCTCGTCGGAAAGGAGCTGTGCCGAGGTCGCCAGGCACGCCAGCATCGCAAAGGTGGATTTGCCGGCACCGCTCGGCCCCACGGCGACCAGCGCAGCACCGTGAAGAGAGACGCCGCTGGCGTGCAGGAGCAACCCGCCGGCACGCTTCACGACCAGGTGCGCCGCGGCGCGCAGGAGCGCCTCCGCAGCGAAGGGATGGTCCGGGTACGCAACCTTGAGCCCGGACGGATCCGGCTCGATCCGCACTCTCAGACCGGATCCGTCTTCGAGGAGGACCGTTCGTCCGCCGGTGTCGCCGAGCGGGACGATCCGGCAGTCCGGCCGCCGGCCAGAATCGTCGAGGAAGGGTTCCAGTTGGAGGCGTCCGGCGGCCAGTTCCACCAGATGCGCCGGAGCCTCCAGCACCCAATGTCCGATCCGAAGTCGCCGGGTTTCCCCGGGGCCGGCATCAATCACAGGAGCCGGGCGGCAGATCCGGAGGACACGGGTTGCTCTGCGCGAACAGGACCGGAGCCGTCAGCGTCCGGGTCGTAAGCACGGGCGGCCGGTACTTCTTCCGGGCAACTGGGGCGATCTCGGGTTTCAGTGCCATACGAACACCTTGCCGGTTCCGTCCTGCGAATCTCCGGAAGCGATATCCGGTTTCCCATCACCGGTGAAGTCACCAACGGCCACCGAGACCCCCAACGTCCCCACACCGCTCAGCCTCGACTGGGCGAAGCCCTGGCGAACGACCGCGTCATACTCCTGCCCCGCGACGTTCCGATTGTAGAAGATCGACAGAACGCCGTTCGAGGCGACGTTTCCTCCGAGGAGGAGATCCGGGCTGCCGTCTTGATTGATGTCGCGGACGTCGCAGACAAAGCCGAAGAAGGAGTTGCTGACGCCACTGATGGTCGCCGCCAGCGGGCCGTAGCCCGTTCCGGTGGCGTCGGCGAAGAGGTAGGCCTTCGACAGCCGCGAGTCCGTCACGAGAAGGTCGGATCCGGTGCCCCCGAGCCCATCGAAGTTGCCGCGAACGCACGTCCCGAACCCGAAGGTGCCTCCCCCACCCGGAGGTCCCTGCGTGAGCGTCTGAAGCGCGTCGTTCGGCGTCGTCCCGGTGCCCGTCTGAAGGACGAGCTGCGGAGCGGTCACCGGCCTGACCTGGCCGGAGAAGACGAAGACCTTGTTGATGAGGTCCCACGAATCCGGAACGGTGAACTCGTTTCCGGGGACGCCGTCGATGTTTCCGAGCGAGACCATGCCCAGGCGGTTCCGGCCGAACCGGTTTCCGCCGCTCGCGATGGGCGTCGGTCCTTCGATGACGATGTTGGCGGCGGACATCGCAACGAAGCCGCCGCCCGTGGCCTGAAGGTAGAGCCAGGATCCGGGCGTCATCGCGTCTCCTTTGGGACGCCCGTAGAAGATGTAGACCTTCCCCTGGTTCGAGAAGTCATTGGGCGCGGCGATGGCGACCTCGCCGAATCCGTCGCCGTTCAGGTCGTTGATGATCTGCGCCGTCCGGCCGAGCTGCGTCCCCGGGTTGCCCCGGAACTCGACGAAGGTCGACGTGTCGATGGGGTTCGACCCGCCGAAGTACAGGAACACGCGGCCCGTGTTGTTGGGATACGCGGGCGAGCCGCCGGGACGGCTCCAGGTCGGCGAGGCGATCAGCAGATCCGCGCTCGAGTCGGACGCCTTCCCGACCGAGATGTCTGCCCCGAAGGACTGCGCCGCGTTGTCGTTGCCCGGAGCGGGCGGCGATGGCGGCGGAACAATCTTCTGCGGAGCCTGGGTCGTGAAGTTGGGGCCTCCGAAGTAGACGTAGACCGCGCCGGGGCCATCCACCTGGGCCGAGACGACGAGGTCGTCCGTGGCCTCGCCGTCGAGGCTGCCACCGCTTGCGATCGCAAAGCCGTAGAACTGCGCCGAAGTCGCCGACGGATTTTGGAACGTCGTCTTCGTGAGGAAATTGCTGAGCGGCGCCGGCGGCACGAACGCCGAGTAGTTCCCCACCTCATCCACGGCGCGCACGGAGATCCAGTACTGCGCCAGGGGCGGCACATCGAGCACCTTCGTGCTCGCGGTTCCCAGGACGAGCGGCTCCGCCTTCACCAGCGTCGTGGAGAAGTAGTCCGCGTCGCTTCCAATGCCGCTGTCGGTCACGGCGTTGGTGGTCCACCGCACGTCGTAGCCGGCCGGAGCGCCGGAGGAGAAAACGTTCCCATCGTCGTTGACCGGGGTCCAGGAGAGGTTCACTTTCGCCGTGCGCTCCTGACCGGACGCGACGGTCTGGGTGACCGCCGGCACCCCCGGGGCGATGACGTCCACGACCGCTGATGAGGTCTGGCTCACCACGTTCCCGCCGGCGTCGGTCACCTGGATCACGAAGGATCCGGTGGTGTCGTGCGGCAGCACGACCGGAATGCTGATCGTCTGTGGGCTGGTGGTGATGGCCACGGGACCGCCGACGGTCGCGCCCGCGTAGATGACCGAAGCGCTTCCGCCCGCCGCACCGGTCACGGTCAGCCCGACGTTCACCTCGGCGTCGCCGCCCGGCGAACCATCCGCCACGTATCCGGGCTGCGCGGTCGGGATGAGGTGGCTGTTGGTCGCCGCCACGAAGAACAGGTTCGCCCCGGACGGGCTCACGTTGCTGAGGACCGGCGGGGTGAGATCGACCAGCACGTTGCGCTGCGCCTGGGTGAGCACGCCGGCGCCGTTGTCCATCTCGACCTCGAGCGTGAAGCTCCCCTCGCCGAGCGCGAAGTTGAAGGAGAAGTTGCCGCTACCGTCCGCGTTCACCGGCCCGGCCAGCAGCACGCGGCCGGGTCCGGTCCCGCGGTACAGCCACGCCTGCCGTCCGGCGCAGGTCGAAGAGGACCCGGTCAACACGCCCTCCCACGTCGCCGGCGTCCCGGCGTGGCCGTCGTTGGACGCGTTCAGCAGCGCGGGGTTCCCTGCCGGCGAGTTGATCAGGATGCTGCACCCGATGCCGTTCACCTCGACGCCGGGCACGGTGCACTGCGCGGTGTTCCCCGCGGAGTCGGCCACCTCCATGCGCACGTCCTGCGTGCCGTTCGGGTACGTGATGGTGGCGCTGGTGGTGCCGCCGGACACCGGAGGAAGCGACTGCAGCTCCACCTCGGGGCTGCCGGTCACCGTCGTGTAGACGTGGACGATGCTGCCCTCGGCGCCGGTCACCTGCGCGGTCGTGGGGATGGCGAACGTGCCGTAGGGCGCGGCGTTGGTGGGCTCCACGCAGGCGATCGCCGGCGGGTCACGATCCACGGTGACCGTCTTCGTGGCGGTTGCGCCGACGTTGCCGCACTTGTCCGTCGCGGTGAGGGTGATGGTGTGGCTGGTGGTGCCGGTCGACGGCAGGGTCACGTCCGCCGTCACCTGCCCCGAACCGTTGGGCGTCCGCGGGCCCGGCGAGGTGGCGTTGGTGACGCTGATGTCCACGCCGTCGGTGCCCACGTCCGTCGCGGTGAGCGCCGCGATCCGGAGCTGGTAGTTCGCCGCCAGCGGGTCTGCGTCGTCCGCGGCGTTGAGCTCGTTCTTCGTGGGGGCCTGGATCGTCGTGGCCGGGCCCACCCGGTCCAACCGGAAGAGCACGTAGGCCGGATCCGTCGTCACCGGCGTGGCCAGCGCGTTCTTGTTCCCGTGCGCGTCGGTGACGATGGCCAGAAGCGGGAAGTCGCTCTCGGTGGCGGAGCCGACTGCGACGGGCACGGTGACCGTGGTCCCGACCGAGGGGCCGACCGAGCTCCCGATGTTCGCGCCGGTGGTGGCGTTCTGAAGCTGCACCGTCACGCCGGATTCCGAGACCGTCACCAGCGCGCTCGGCGTGCCGCTCGGGGACTCCGAAGCGTTGAGACAGTTGTCACCGTTCATGTCGTTGACGAACTGGAAGCCGGTGACGGTGGGCCGCACCGTGTCCACGGTGAGGTTGATGGGTGCGGAGACGTTGAAGCCGCTGTTCGATGGATCGACCAGCTCCACCGCCTTGAGCTGGTACACACCATCCGGATAGGTGAACCCGCTGGTGGCGTTGCCGACGTTGCTGGCGAGCAGGAACCAACCGCCCGCGCCGTCGGGGCATGGCGTGGTCCCGGCCGCGCTGCTGGTGATGCAGACGTCCACGCGCGTCCCAGGATCCGGAGCGGGCGTGTACGTGAAGTTCTGCTGCGCGCCCGGCTGAAGCGCCTGGAGGTCGAAGCTGGTGTTGAAGGTGGCGTTGTTCGCCGGGAAGGTGATCGCCGGCGGCGTCAGGTCCACCGTCACCTGCGAGGTGACCGAGTGGGTGGCGTTGAACGCGTCGGTCATCTGCACCTTGAGCGCGATGGGTCCGCCCTCGGGGAGGGTGACGTTGACGCTGAAGTGGCCGGACGAGTCCGTCGTCCCGGTGACGGGCGTGGGGGACGCGCCGATGTAGACCTCGACCGGGTTGTTCGGGCAGTTGGAGCTGTCGCCGGTCACGTTGAACTGGAGATCGGGCGTGCCCGGGGCGGTGTCGTTGCTGCTCATCAGGCGCGCGGGCGATCCCGCCGGGGCGCTGAGCTGGATGCTGCAGCCCGTCCCCTGCACCTCCACGTTCGGCTCGACATCGGTGCCGACGTTGCCGACCTCGTCCGCGACCTCGGCGATGACATCCAGCTTCCCGCCCGGGAAGGTGACGCCCTCGTCGCTCGCCACGCCGCCGGCCACCGGCAGATCCACCAGCGGCGTCCTCTGCGTCGTCCCCGCCGGCTGGGTGAAGAAGTGGACCACGGTGCCATCCGGCACGCCGCTCACGGTGGCGGAGAGCGGGAGCTCGAAGCGGTCGTACGGGCCGCCCGCGGCGGAGGGGGAGGCGATCGCCACCACCGGGGGCTCGTAGTCGACGGTGAAGGACCGCGTCAGTTCGGCGGTGTTCCCGGCGCCATCGCGCACGGTGACCTTGAGGACGTACGCATTTGTCCCCGTCGCCGGCAGATCGAGGTGGGTGAAGATCGAACCGTCGGTGTGCTGCACCGTCACCGGCTCCTGCCCGGTCATTTCGATCGTGACGTCCGGGAGCACGTCCTCGGCGGGCGCGGCGGTGCCGGAGACGGTGAGCTGGAATCCGGAGACGTCGGCGATCGCGTCGTCGGCGGGGCCCAGGAGCACGTCGGACTCAGCCGGCTCGAGCAGCGTCAGCATGGGCGGGGTGACGTCGATGGTGAGCGTCCGGAACGCCGCGTCGTTGAGTGGATCGTCCGGGAGCGGATCCGCGATCTTGTTGTCGAGCCCCTTCGAGTTGGTGACGTGCGCCACCAGCTCGTAGGTCCCCGCCCTGGGGTCGGGCAGGCCGTCGAGCGTCACGGACGCGTGGGTCCCCGACACCTCCCCGGTGCCGTAGACCTCTCCACTGAACCGGTCCTGCACCTGCACCGGCTGCCCGTCCTCGATGTTGCCGATCTCCAGCTCGGCCACCGGCGTGGTATCGCCCAGCTCCGCCGCGTTCAGCTTGCCGTCGTCGTTGCCATCGCCCGCGAACGTGAAGGACACGACCTGGGGCCGCGCGTTGGCGTCGTAGACGTTGAGGGTGACGGTCACCGGGATCGGGTTCTCCGGCTCGCGCGCGGTGAAGAAGGCCACCTTGATCACGCGCAGCCCGGGCGGGAGCGTGACGCCGTGGAACTCGGCCCGGTTCCCCTTCAGCACGGCGTCCGGGCCGGGGTGGAAGTCGATCGTCTTCTTGTCCGACTCCTCCAGCGTGGCGCGGGTGATGTCCACGGCCTGGCCGCACTGATCGACCGCCAGCACCGCCACGTCGATCTGGATCCCTTCGGTGTCGGGGTCCACGTCGTCGCCGACGGTGATCTGCGCGTTCTCGCTCAGCCCATCGAATTGCCCGGAGACCTCTGAGCACTCGGCGGGCCACTCGTGACATCCACTGCAGCCCACTCCGGCGACCACCAGCGCGGTGACCGCGGCGGCGAGCAACTTCATCGAACCCGTCGTACGCATAGACCTTCCTGAAAACCCCCGGGGCCGGCCGAACCCCGCCTGAATCAGCCCAGCACGATCACGTGCCGATCCTCGAGCAGCTTGACGAACGCCGCGGCGTCCTCTTCGCACACCGCGCGCTCCACTTCGAACTCTTCCAGCAACGCGTCGACGATCTGCGCCACGGTCCTCGACCCGTCGATCAGCTCGAGGATCCGCTCCCCCACCTCGGAGACCTCGCCGTGCTCGTCCTCGAAGGTGTGAAGCTCGTCCCCCGGCCCCGCGGCCATGAGCCGCCCGCCGACGCGCTGCACCCCGACGTCCGGGCGCAGCCGCGGAACGCGACTCAGAATCTCGCGCATGCTGCCTGTGGACTTGTAGCTCAATGCTTCTGGTCCGAACACCCCCGGCCCGAGGCTGCGCCTGAACCCTAGCACGCGGCCGCACGCCGCCGCGCCCCCGCCCGCCCGCCGGGCCGCCGGATGCCGCCGGGAGAGAAAACGAAAGAGGCGCTCCCCGCGGTGGGCGGAGAGCGCCTCCTCGAACGGGAAACGGCGTCCGCTACTTCGCCGCCTTGATGGCGTCGCGGAGCTCGGGCAGCACCTTGAAGAGATCGCCCACGAGGCCGTAGTCCGCGACCTGGAAGATCGGCGCCTCGGGATCCTTGTTGATGGCGACGATCGTCTTCGAGCCCTTCATCCCGGCGAGGTGCTGGATCGCCCCGGAGATGCCGACGGCGATGTACAGCTCGGGCGCGACCACCTTGCCGGTCTGACCGACCTGGAGGTCATTGGGCACCCAGCCCGCGTCCACCACCGCGCGCGAGGCGCCCACCGCCGCGCCGAGCACGTCCGCGAGCGCTTCGATCTCCTTGAAGTCGCCCTTGGTGCCGCGGCCGCCGGAGACCACCACCCGCGCTTCGGTGAGCTGCGGGCGCGCGCTCTTCACTTCCTTGAAGTCGACGAACTTCGTCTTCACCTCACCCGGCGCCGCGGGCGTGAACGCCTTCACCTCGCCCGGCGCACCGCCCTTCTGCGCGGGCGGGAACTCGGTGGTGCGCACGGTGAAGACCTTCACCGGGGTCGCCAGCTTCACCTCGGCGATCACGTTGCCCGCCCACATCGGCCGGGTGAAGGTGATGTCGGTGCCCGAGCCCTCGAACTTCATCACGTCCGAGGCCATGGCCGCCTTGAGCTTCGCGGCCACCCGCGGCATCAGGTCCTTGCCCACCGAGGTGGACGCCATCCCCACGAAGTCGGCGTGGAGGTTCTGCGCGAGCTCGGCGATCGCCGGCGCGAAGGCCTCGGCGATGTAGTGTTCGAAGTGCGGCGCCGAACCGGCGTGCACCGCCTTGACGCCGTGGTCCTTGAGCTCGTTGGCGATCGCGCTCGCGTCCTTCGCCAGCACGACGACGTGCAGCTCCGCGCCCGACTTCTCCGCCAGCGCCTTGCCGGCGCTCAGCGCGTTCAACGTGGCCTTGCGGAGGGCGCCGTCCGGCTGCTGCTCCGCGACAATCAGAACGATCGACATGGGTGGATGACTCCGGATCCGGATTAGATGACTTTGGCTTCGGTCTTGAGCTTCTCGACCAGGGTGGCCACGTCCGGCACCTTGATGCCGGCCTTGCGCGCGGGCGGCGCGGACATCTTCGTCACCGTCAGCTTCGGGGTCACGTCGACGCCCAGGCCCGCCGGGATGAGCTCTTCGATCGGCTTGGACTTGGCCTTCATGATGCCCGGCAGGGACGCGTAGCGCGGCTGGTTGAGGCGCAAGTCCGTGGTCACCACCGCAGGGAGCTGGCACTCCACCGTGGCGAGGCCGCCGTCGACCTCGCGCACCACCCGCACCGTCTTGTTGTCCGCGCCCACCACCAGCGCCGGGACCTTGTTCTTCTCGTTCTCCGAGTCGAAGGACTCCGCCTTGGAGGCAAAGGTGGCCTGGCCCCAGCCCAGCCACTCGGCGAGGTACTGCCCCACCTGATTCTGGTCATCGTCGATCGACTGCTTGCCGAGGATGACCAGATCCGGCTTCTCCTTCTCCACGACCTTCTGGAGCAGGCCGGCCACGCCCATCTGATCCAGCGGGCCGGTGTGGTTCACCCACACCGCCTTGTGAGCGCCCATCGCCAGCGCGTGGCGGAGCTGCTCGTGGACCTCCTTGCCGCCGATCGACACCACGACGACCTCGCCGCCGTGCTTCGCAACCAGGCGCAGCCCCTCTTCGACGGCGATCTCGTCGAACGGGTTGATCTTGTACTTCAGCCCTTCCTGCACGATTCCAGTGCCGTCGGGCTTCACCTTGATCTTCGACTCGGGATCTTCGACCCGCTTCGCCGTTACGAGGATCTTCAAACTCCAGCTCCTTTGCGAGGCAGCGCCGCCATGACGCAGCGCGACGAACGGGCGCTATTTAGGCCTGCGTCGCCGGTGGGGCAACCCTGTTGTTCTACGCGTGCGAGCGGATCTGTCGTGCGCCAGAAGCCCGCGTTCAGCGCAGGAGCTCGCGGGCGATCACGATGCGCTGGACCTGGGAGGTGCCCTCGTAGATCTGGATCAGCTTCGCGTCCCGCATCAGCTTCTCGACCGGGTACTCCTTCATGTACCCGTAGCCGCCGAACACCTGCACCGCGTCGGTGGTGACCTTCATCGCCATGTCCGCGGCGAAGGATTTGGCGTAGCTGGAAACGAGCGTGTTCTTTTGGCCCTGATCCAGCATCCAGGCGCTCTGATAGGTGAGCAGCCGCGCCGCCTGGATCTGCATCCCCATGTCCGCGAGCATGAACTGGATGCCCTGGAACTCGGCGATGGGCCGGCCGAACTGCTGACGCTGCTTCGCGTAGTCGATGGCGTGCTCCATCGCCGCGCGGGCGATGCCGGTGGCGACGATGGCGGTGAGCGGGCGCGAGTTGTCCAACGTCTCCATGGCGATCCGGAAGCCCTCCCCCTCCTCGCCGATCCGGTTCTCCACCGGGACGCGCACGTCCTCGAAGGTGAGCGTCACCGTGTTGGAGGCGCGCTGGCCCATCTTGTTCTCGTGCTTGCCGACGGTCATCCCCTTCGGCCGGCCTTCGATCACCACGCAGGTGATGCCCTTGTGGCGCTTCGACCGGTCGGTGGTGGCGAACACCGTGTACTGGGATGCGTGCTCACCGTTGGTGATGAACTGCTTCTGGCCGTTGAGCACGTAGTGGTCGCCCTCGCGCCGGAGCGTGGTGGACATTCCCGCCACGTCCGAACCTGCGCCCGGTTCGGTGAGGCCGAAGGATGCGAACTTCAGCTCCTTCGTGAACGGCGTGACGAACCGGCGCTTCTGTTCGTCGGTGCCGCCGATGAGGATGGGCAACAGCGCCAGGTCGTTGGCGATCATCGACGTGGCCACGCCCGCGCAGCCCCACGCCAGCTCTTCGGTGGCGATCACCCCGTCCAGGTGGCTGAGCCCGAGGCCACCGTATTCGGCGGGGACGGCGAGGTTCAGCAGCCCGAGCTCGAAGCCCTTCTCGATCAGATCGAGCGGGAACTGCGCGGTCTCGTCGTAGTACGCGGCCTTCGGGCGGATGACCTCGCGGGCATACTTGCGCGCGGTCTCCTGCAGCGCGCGCTGTTCGTCGGTGAGCTGGAAGTCCATGCCGAATCGTGTAGCACGCGCCCGCCGGGCTGGCGCGGTTGTTTGACGGGTCGGATCCGCCCCGGAATACTCGGCGCTCGCCGAAACGGCCGAGGAGAGGGACGACATGAGAGGTGTGCTGGGAGTGGTTCTGGCGGTCGCCGTGGTCGCCGCCGGGTTCGCCTGCGGAGGCGACAACACGCAGAAGGGGCCTTCGCTCACACTCCGGACGTCGACACGGGTCCTCTCCGATGACGAGGCCGCCACGCTCACCGTCACCGCGGTGGACGAGAACGGTCAGCCCGGAACGGGGACGGTAACGCTCAGCGCGCCGGCGGGTTCCTTCGACGGGGGCCCCACCTCCATCTCGCTGGATCTGACGAACGGGTCCGCCACCACGACGTGGGCGTGTCCGGCCGGCACCGAGGGCTGCACCGGGACGCTGCGGATCAGCGCGGACTGGAACGGCATCCCCGCGGCCACCAGCATCACCGTGGGCGGCAGGGACGTGACGGATGCGAGTGTTCCGGACGGCGGGACCGACGGAGGCACGAGCGACGGCGGCACCGCGTTGACCCTGGCCGTCTCGCGCAGCCCGATCTTCGCGTCGGTGGGCGACTCGTCGACCATCACCGCGACGCTCTCCTCCCCCTCGGGCGGGCCGATCGCCAACGAGCCGATCTCCTTCACCGCGACGCTGGGCGGGTTCGCCGAGTACCCGCTGCCCGACGGGAGCCGGCCGCCTCCCCAGAAGACCTTCACCGCGAACACCGACGACAACGGCCAGGCGCGCGTGACGTTCCTCGACGACGGCATCAGCGGAACGGCCTCGCTCACCGCGCTGCACGAACCCACCGGCGCCACCGCCACGACCACGGTGGAGATCTCTCAGGTTCAGCAAATCGTCTGGGTCAGCACGAAGTGCAGCGGCGCGAGCTGCAGCATCATGGGGATCCAGAACTCGGGGTTCAACGAGGTGGCCAACGTCAACTTCAAGGTCACCGACGTGACGGGCAAGCCGGTCCCCGGTGTGCTGGTGCACTTCGAGATCCCCACGCCGCCGACGGGAACGACGGTCGGCCCGGGGAGCCCGGCCCAGGCGCTGACGGATGAGATGGGCATCGCCACGGCGAACGTCACCGCGGGCCCGACGCGCGGCGCCTTCACCGTCCGAGCCTGGGTGGTGGAAGGGGAGATCGAGACCCAGAGCCCGACCATCGGCATCCGCGGGGCGAAGCCGTCGAACCAGGGGTTCGCCTTCTCGTGCAGGCAGGTGAACGTCCCCGCGTACATCAGCCCCACGCCGCCGGCGGAGTACCTCATCACCTGCGACTTCCGGCTGGTGGATCGCTCGAACAACCCGGTGGGGACGGGCACCAACGTCTACTTCCTCACCGAGGCGGGCAGCATCCCCACCGCGGTGGCGTCGCAGGCCTTCAACCCCATGGGCGACAACTCGAAGGAGGGCACCGGATCGGTTACCTTCAGCACGCGCGGAGGAACGTTCCCGCCGGCCGACGTGCCGCCGCTCCCGGCGGAGCCGGGCCAGTTCCCGAACCCGCGGACCGCCGAACCGAGCTGGCAGGACGGCGCGCTCGTGCGCAACCCGCGGGACGGGCTGGTGACGATCATCGCCTACGTGCGCGGCGAGGAGTACTTCGTCGACTCGAACAACAACGGCCAGTACGACCCGGGCGAGAAGTTCATCGACCAGGGCGAGGCCTTCATCGACACCAACGACAACGGCGTCTACGACCCGGGCGAACCGGCGCCGATCGACGACTCGCCGGCGAACGGGGAGTGGGATCCACCGAACGGCGTGTACGACGCCGACAAGACGATCTGGGCGGAGACGCACGTGCTCCTCACCGGCCGCCCGGTGGCGCAGAACTCGCGGATCGAACCGAGCCCGTTCACCCTCCCCTGCCCGGACGGGGTGGCGAAGGGGGGCTACATCGATCTGACCGCCTACTTCGGGGACATCAACCGGAACCGCCCGGTCGCCGCCGGAACGAGCTTCTCGATGAAGCACACCGCCAGCAAGGGAACGGCGGCGTGGCAGTCGGGCGGGATTCTGGACGATTACGGCTTCGGGATCTCGCGGATCCTCGTGGACTCCACGCTGAAGCGTTCGTGTGAGACGAAGACGGCGGGCGTCTGCGACAACATCGATCCACTACCGGGCACCGAGTGCACCGCCACGACCGAGCGCTGCGAGTGGAAGACCCTCTTCTACGTGTCCGGAACCACCCCAACCTGGGGAGACGGCTACGTCGGCTGGGGACGCGTCAGCGGTGCGCCGCTCGCGGACACGAAGTCCTGCGAGAACGACTCCGTGACGGTCAGCGCCACCGTGCAGGGCGTGAAGCTGGACGTCACCGCCGGAGGAGCCATCCAGTAGCCCTGGACCAGGGGCCAGGGCCCCACGCACGACTCACCAACCACCACTCACGTCTTCGGAACTTTCTCCCAGTCGGCGAGGAACTTCTTGATGCCGATGTCGGTGAGCGGGTGCTGGGCGAGCTGCGTGAGCACGTTGTAGGGGATCGTCGCCACGTGCGCGCCCAGCCTTGCGGCGTTGAGGACGTGGACCGGGTTGCGCACCGAGGCGACGAGCACTTGCGTCTGGAAGTGATCGTAGTTCCGGTAGATCTCCAGGATTTGGGCGATGAGCTCCATGCCGTCCTGGGAGATGTCGTCGAGGCGGCCGACGAACGGTGAGACGTAGGTCGCGCCCGCCTTGGCGCACAACAGCGCCTGGTTGGGCGAGAAGCAGAGGGTCACGTTGGTGCGGATGCCCTCCGCGGCCAGCGCCTTGACCGCCACCAGCCCCGGAACGCCCATGGGGATCTTCACGACCACGTTGTCGTGGATCTTCGCGAGCTGGCGGCCCTCCTTGATGAGGTCCTCCGCCTCGAGCGAGACGCACTCGGCGCTCACCGGGCCGTCGACGATGGAGCAGATCTCCCGGATCGTCTCCTCCAGCGGCCGCCCCACCTTCGCGAGCAGCGAGGGGTTGGTGGTGACGCCGTCCAGACATCCCATGGCATGGGCGGCGCGGATCTCGTTCACGTCGGCGCTGTCGATGAAGAACTTCATTCGGGTCCTCGTAACGGGGCGAGCGGTGCCGCGCGACGTTCGTTCTGCGCGGCGGCTGAGCGAGTAGCCGACGGCCCCTTGGAGGGTCAAGGTGGAAGGTCGGGGGCGTCCGGGATACAAGCGCCCCGACGATGGCCCGCTCCCCGAGAGACATCCGCCGTGGTCCGGCGCGCAAGGCGGGGCGGCGCCCCGCTGACCGCCCGGTCCGCACGCCTGCCACCCCCGCACGCAACGCGCTCCGCGCTTCGCAGACGGACGTGCTCCAGTTCGCGCGCGACGTGCTCGCCACCGAGGCCCGCGCCATCCTCGCGGTGAGCGAGCGGCTGGGCCAGAGCTTCCAGAAGGCGATCGACGCGCTCTTGTCGTGCGACGGGCAGATCGTCACCACCGGGATGGGCAAGCCGGGCTTCATCGCCCAGAAGCTGTCGGCCACGCTCGCCAGCACTGGGACGCGCTCCATCTATCTCCACCCGGCCGAGGCGGTGCACGGCGACCTGGGCCGCGTCGCGCGCGGGGACGTCGTCATCGCCCTGTCCAACAGCGGCGTCACGGAGGAGATCGTCCGGCTGGTGCCATCGCTCCGGCGGATCGGCGTGACGCTCATCGCGATCACCGGCGATCCGACCTCCGCCCTGGGCCGCGCGGCGGACGTGGTGCTGGACATCGGGCGGATCGACGAGGCCTGTCCGCTGGGCCTGGTGCCCACCGCCTCCACCGCCGCGCTCCACGCCGTGGGCGACGCGCTGGCGATGACCCTGGTCAAGCTCAAGCAGTTCTCCAGCGCGGAGTACGCGGTCTTCCACCCGGGGGGGAAGCTGGGCCGTTCGGTGATGCGGGTGTTCGAAGTGATGCGGGCCGGCGAGGCCAACCCGCTGGTGCGCGAGACGGCGCCGCTGCATGAGGTCGTGGTGGTGATGACCAACACCCCCGGACGCCCCGGCGCGGCCAACGTCGTGGACCGCCACGGCAAGCTGGTGGGGATCTTCACCGACGGCGATCTGCGCCGCCTCGTGGAGCGCGGACGGACCGACTTCTCGATTCCGGTGAAGGACGTGATGGGCCGGCACCCGCGCTACGTCAGCCCCGAGGAGCTGGTGCTCACCGCCGCCGCGCGGATGCGCGAGGCCTCGGTGGATCAGCTCCCGGTGGTGGACGCAGACGGTAAGCCCGTGGGACTTCTGGACGTGCAGGATCTGCTCAAGCTGCAGTGAGCCCCTGCCGACCTGCGCTCAGGGCGCGACGCCCTCGCCGTGCAGGTTCAGGCTGAGGCGGACGGACGTCCCGTCGTGGTCGAGCACCAGCCGGCCGGTCACCGGCCCCACCTCGGTGGGCGCGAAGGTGAGGACGAGCGTGGCCTGTTCGCCGGCCCCCACCTGGTCCGGGGCCTGGGCGAAAAAGGTCCCCGCGGGCGCCTCCTCGAAGCGGCTGGCGGTGATCCGCGCGAGATCGCTTCCGACGTTCACCAGCATCAGCGAGGACCGCTGCGACTCGCCCACCGGCACCGCGCCGAAGTCGAAGTCGCCCTCACGGACCGGTTCGCCCTGGTCCGGCAGCATCACGCGCAGATCGCCCTCGTTGCTGTTCTTCGAGGTGTCCCCACGGCCGCACCCGAGCGCGAGCGCCAGCGCGACCACCCCTGTGAGCATCCACGTCCTGTTCTGCATCACGGCCCCACTCTGTTCGCGAGCCCGGCGGAGGCAGCGTACGATGGATCGCTCTCGGCCAGCTTGCGCCACAACTTCTTCGCGCCCTCCGGGTCGCCCTTCTCCTTCAAGGTCGTCCCGAGCGCGTCCACTGCCTTCGGATCGCCCTGCACCGCCACCTGCCACACGCGGTCCGCCATCGGCTGCCGGTTCAGGCCGATCATCGCCCACGCCATGCCCGCACGGGCGCGGCCGTTCTGCGGCTCGAACGGAACGACGCGCTTGTAGTTGTCGAGCGCCTCCTGGAAGCGCCCGTGCGCGAGGTGCTCTTCGGCCTCCTCCACCAGCTTCTGGAGACCCGCCATCAGCTCCGGCGTACGCTCGGTGTTCTGGATCGCCTCCATCGCCTCGGGGCTGATCGCCGGCAGGCCGGCCTGCGCCGTCTTCGGGGCGTTCTTCCAGGCCGCCTCGGCTTTGGCGTGGGCCTCGGCGTTCCGCTGTTCGTCCAGCCGGGTGAAGCCGCCGGCGCCGGCCGCCGCCTCGACGTGGGCCAGGACCGTCTTTGCCCAGCTCGTGCGCGGCGAATCCGGGCGGAGCGCGAGGTAGCGGCGCAGCTCGCGGCCCACCTCGCCGAGCGCCTTCGGATCGTCCCCGCGCAGCTCGGCCAGCGCCATCGCGTGCGTCCACAGGACGTCCGGATCGTCCGGAGTGGTGGCGAGGCTCTCTTCGAGCACGGGCAGCGCCTGGTCGGTCTGGCCGGAGTTGATCAACGCGCCGGCGTAGAGCTGGCGCGCTTCCATCACGGGCTCGAGCGCCACGCGCGCGCAGGTGGCGGCGGCGGCGAGCTGTCCGGACTTCTGCCGTTGAGTCGCCGTCTCCAGCTGCTTCTGCAGGCTGTCGGTGGGCGCGAACAGGCACCCGGCCGTCTCGGCGTTGGGGAGATCGAGCTTCTTCTGCCGCGCCTGCTTCAGCGCGGCGACGTAGAAGGTGCGGACCGGTTCACCCTTGTCCACCGCCTGTTTCAACAGTCCGGCCGCGTCTTCGAAGCGGCCGTTGCCGTAGTACAGCTTGCCCATCGACAAGGCGATCTCGAACGGCTTGTCGCGCTCTTTGAGTCCGTCGGTCCGGTCGAGCTGCTCGAGGAGCTTCTGGGACGTCTCCAACGCCGGCGCGTCCGCCGGGGCGGGTGAACCGGTGCCGATCGGCGGGTGGTTGGGCGGCAGCGTCTGCGCCAAACCGGCGCCGCCCGCGAACAGGGCGAGGCACAGAAGCGCGTGGCGGGGCGAGGTCATCGGCGGGTCCTTCTTAGCGCCCGGCGAGCGCAGGGCAACGCGAATCAGTCTGCGTCGGCGACGAAGAGCGAGTCGGGTCCGGCGCACTTCACGCAATCCTGCGGCGCCAGCCGCTGGAGCAATTCGCACATCCGTTCGCCGGTGACCGGGTGCTCCACGTCGGGGGCCAGCTCGCACAAGGGTTCGAGCGCGAAACGGCGCTTGTGCAGCTCCAGATGCGGGACCTGAAGCTGTGGTTCGGCGATCACCTCGCCCACCCACAGCAGGATGTCGAGGTCGATCTCCCGCGGTCCCCACCGCTTGCGGCGCACGCGGCCCAGGTCCGCTTCGATCTGCTTGAGGCAGCTCAACAGCCGAAGCGGCGGGAGCGCCGTGTCCACCTCCACCACCGCGTTGAGGAAGCGCGGCTGCGGCGGCCCCACCGGAGCGCTCTCGTAGATGGACGAACAGCGGCGGACCGCCACCGTGTCCATCCGGCGGAGGGCGCCGACTGCGGCGAACAGGTTCCGCTCCCGGTCCCCCAGGTTGGAGCCGATGCCGATGTACACGCGGTGGTTCACGCGACCTTCTCAACCGTGTTCCGGAGCGTCCCGATTCCCTCGATCTCCACCTCCACCACCTCGCCCGGCCGGATGGGCCCCACGCCCGACGGGGTGCCGGTGCTCACCAGATCGCCGGGAAGCAGGGTCATGATCTTCGAGATGAAGCTCACCAGGCGGGCGGGCGGGAACACCATGTCGGAGGTGCGGCCGTCCTGCCGGAGCTGCCCGTCGACCCGGCACTGCACGCGGAGATCGGCGCTCGACAGGCCGCTCACCATCCACGGACCCACGCAGGCGAACGTGTCGTAGCTCTTGGCGCGCGTGTGCTGGATCTCCCGCCGCTGGATGTCGCGCGCGGTGACGTCGTTGATGCAGGTGAGCGCGAAGATGGCGTCCGCGGCCTCGGCCTCCGAGGCGCGGGAGAGCCGCCGGCCGATGACGAGCCCCAGCTCGGCCTCGTGGTGCACCTCTTCACTGTCCGGCGGGTAACGGATGGGCGCGCCGTGGGGGTTGAGCGCGGTGGAGGGCTTGATGAACAGGAGCGGCTCGGCGGGGACGGGCTTGCCCATCTCCGCTGCGTGCTTCCGGTAGTTCTGGCCGATGCAGACCACCTTCGACGCTTCGGCCGGCACGAGCAGCGTCACCTCGCTCAGGGCGATTCTCCCGCCGTCGGGAACGCCACCCTCCCAGGGCGCGCGGTCCAGCGGTTGGAGCTCGTCGCCGAACAGCTCGGCGAAGCGGGGGGCGGCGACGCCGCGCTGGAATCTCAAGAAGCGTCGAAGGGCCATGGGGCCGCCAGACTAGGACGTGGGCGCGGCGTGTCGAGCCCATCCGCAGGTCCATCCGCTCACTGGCCGTCAGGCCCCCACCTCACCGCAGGCCAAGGACGTCCGCCATGTCGTAGTGACCGGGGACGCGGCCCACCACCCACTTCGCCGCCCGCAGCGCGCCGCGGCCGAACTGGTCGCGGCTGGTGGCGCGGTGGGTCAGCTCCACCCGTTCGCCGTCGCCGAGGAACAGCACGGTGTGCTCGCCCACCACGTCGCCGCCGCGCACCGTCTGGATGCCGATTTCCCGCGCCGGGCGTTCGCCGATCTGCCCGGACCGTTCGGTGCGGATGTCCGAATGGCTGCGGCCGACCGCGCGGGCGATCTCCTCCGCCATGCGCAGCGCGGTGCCGCTGGGAGCGTCCTTCTTCATCCGGTGGTGCGTCTCCACCACCTCGATGTCGAAGCCCTCCCCGAGCACCCGCGCCAGCTCCGCCGCCACCTTGATGACCAGGTTCACCCCGACCGACATGTTGGGCGACATGACGATGGGGATCTTCCTGCTCTGGAGCATGACCTCGGCGCGGGCCTCGGCGGAGAACCCGGTGGAGCCCACCACCAGCGCCACACCCCGTTCGGCGCAGATCCGCGCGTGCTCGACGCTCGCCTCCGCAGAGGTGAAGTCGATCACCACCTGCGCGCGGCCCTCGTCGAGGGCTTTCGCCAGACTGTCGCGCACCGGAAGCTCGAAAATGCCAAGGCGCGTGGCCAGCCCGACGTCGATGCCCACGTGCGGCGAACCCTTCCGTTCGGTCGCGCCGACGAGCACCATCTCGGGATCGTCGCGCACCATCCGGACGAGCGTCTGCCCCATCCGGCCGGTGACGCCGGTGATGACCGTGCGGACCGGTGCGTCGGTGGGCGCGCTCACAGCAACCCCAGCCTCCCCAGCTCCGCCTCCAGCTTCGCCGAATTCGCCTCCGTCATCGGCGTGAGCGGCAGCCGGATCTCCGGGCCGAACTTCTTCATCAGGTGGAGCGCGCGCTTGACCGGGATCGGGTTGGACTCCACGAAGAGCAGCTGGTGCAGCCGGTTGAGCCTCACCTGGAGCGCGCGCGCCGTCGCCAGATCGCCCGCGCGCGCCGCCTTCACCAGATCCGACATCATCCGCGGCGCCACGTTCGACGAGACGGAGATGACACCCCTGCCGCCGCACGCGATGAAGGGCAGCACGGTGAAATCGTCACCCGACAAAAGCGTCAGCCGGTCGCCGCACGCCTCGAACAGGTCGATCGCGCGGCTCATGTTGCCGGTCGCCTCCTTGATCGCCACGACCTCGGGCAGCTCGAGCAGGCGCGCCACGGTCTCCGCGGTCATGTCCACGCCGGTGCGGCCGGGGACGTTGTAGACGACGATCGGAAACCCCGGGTGCGCCTTCGAGATCGCACGGAAGTGTTCGACCAGGCCCATCTGGGTGGGCTTGTTGTAGTAGGGCGTGACGATCAGCGCGGCGTCCGCCCCGGCCTCGCGGACCTGACGCACGCTGGCGATGGTCTCCGCGGTGCTGTTGGAGCCCGCGCCCGCCACCACCGGAACACGGCCCGAGGCGGTCTCCACCGCGACCCGCACCGCGCGGGAGCGCTCCTCGGCGCTCATCGTCGCCGCCTCGCCGGTCGTGCCGATGGGGACCAGCACGTCGGTGCCGTTCTCGATCTGCCAGGCGATGAAGGCGCGGTACGCATCCTCGTCCAGCGCGCCGTTTCTGAACGGCGTGGCCAGCGCGGTCATCGATCCCTCGAATCGCTTCATGCGTTCATTCTCCGATCTTCCGGGCGTCGCGCCCAGCACGACGCATGCAAGCGCCGCGCCCGGCGATCACGGCGTCTCGCCCCGCCAGAGATCTTCGTAAAGCTCGCGTTGGCGGATCACCCGCCAGGCGTCGCCGTTTACGAGCACCTCGGCCGGCCGCCGCCGCGAGTTGTAGTTGGACGCCATGCTCATCCCGTAGGCGCCGGCGCTGAGGATCGCCAGAAGGTCTCCCGGCCGGACGGGCGCCAGCACACGGTCCTTCGCCAGAACGTCGGTGGACTCGCAAATGGGGCCCACCACGTCCACCCTCCCGGTCCGTCCGCGGCTGTGCCGCCGCACCGGGCGCACCTCGTGGTGCGCTTCATAGAGCGCCGGACGGATCAGATCGTTCATCCCCGCGTCGACGATCACGAACGAACGGGTGGGCGTCTTCTTCCGGTAGAGCACCCGGGTGAGCAGCACGCCCGCATTGCCAACGACCACGCGGCCGGGCTCGAGCACCAGCGTGGCCCCGGTGCCGCGAGTCGCCTCCACCACCACGCGCGCGTACTCCGCGGGCGAGGGCGGCGTCTCCTCTTTGTAGGTGATGCCCAAGCCGCCGCCGATGTCGAGGTACTGCAGCGCAAAGCCCTGCGCGACGAGGGCCCGATAGAGCCCCGCCACGCGGGCGAGCGCGGCGCGTATCGGCGCCGAGTCGGTGAGTTGCGAGCCGATGTGGCAGTCCAGCCCGCGGGCCCAAAGGCCCTTGAGCCGGCGCGAGCGCTGATAGAGCGCGCGCGCCTCTTCGAACGGGACGCCGAACTTGGAGGTCTTGAGGCCCGTGGCGATGTGCCGGTGGGTGCGCGCATCGACATGCGGGTTTACGCGGATCCCGAACGGCGCGCGCACGCCCTTCTCGCGCGCCACCTTGTCCAAAAGCAGCAGCTCCTCCTCGCTCTCGACGTTGAACAGGAGGATCCCGGCGTCGAGCGCCTGCGCCATCTCGTCCGCCGTCTTCCCCACGCCCGCGAACACCACCCTGGAAGTGTCCGCGCGCGCCGCCACCCGCACTCGCGCCAGCTCTCCGCCGGAGACGATGTCGAACCCGCAGCCGGCCTCGTGCAACAGCCGCAGGATCGCCAGGTTGGAGTTGGCCTTGACCGAGTAGCAGACGAGGTGCGGGGTGTGCCCGAACGCCTGCTGCATCACCTTCACGTGCCGGGTGAGGGTGGCGGTGGAGTAGACGTAGGTCGGGGTGCCCACCGCGTTGGCGATTTCGGCCAGTGGCACGTCTTCCGCGAACAGCGCGCCCCGCTTGTAGGCGAAGTGGTTCATGGCGGCGGAGACGGCGTGGGCGTTCCCGCGTCGGCGGCGGCGGGAGCGGCGCCGGGCGCGGGAGCGGGCTCCACCGGCGGCGGCTGCACCGTCGACGCGGGCGTCTCCTTCGGGCTCGGCGCAGCCGGCGTGGGCGTGACCGGTTCCACCTTCGGCGGGCGCGGCGCTCCCTTCACGCCGCAGCCCGGCACAAGGATGACGGCCGCAGCGCCCACGAGGCCGGCGATCGCCCGGGAGAACCGCGCCATCTCAGTACTTGATGCCGAGGATCCCGCGGATGGCCTGGGCGGTCTCGAGGTCCGGAGCCGCCGCGCCGTTGCCCGGCGACGGGTTCGCCAGCCCGCCCTGCGGGAAGAGGATGCCCCACTGCACCTGGGCGAAGAACCCGTCCTCGGTGAGGTAGCGCGCGCCCGCGTTGATCTCGATCCCGAGGAGCCGATCCGTCCCGGACGGCGTGGACTCGGGGTACACCGCCGCGGAGCCGATGATCGCCCCGAAGATGTCGAAGCCTTCGGCCACGGAGTAGGTCAGCGTGGGCTTCGCATAGAACGCGTCGGTGATGGGCCCGAGGATCTCGCGCCAGAGGATCATGTCGATCCGGTAGTCGCGGTTGAACCGGAAGTTGCGGATGTAGTTGTCCGAGCAGCTCCCGTTGGACGCGCAGACGTACTGGCGGCCGTCGATGTCGCCGGGCTGGGTATTCCCATTGCTGCCGCCGGTGACGCGGCGGGGCCGGTTGCCGAGGCCGGGCGCTTTGTCACCCGAGGCGAACCCGAGGTCGAGCTGCAGCCGGAGCTGCCCGTCGAGGAAGCGGTACTCGCCCTGCGCCGCGGCGCCGAACTCGAGGATGTTGAGCGCCTGGGTCTGCCCCGGATCGGCGACCGCCGCCACGCTGGTGGCGCGGTTGTCGATGTTGCCGATCACCGCCGCGCCTTCGATCTCCACGCGCCACTCCTTGCGCTCGTACTTCGCCCACACGTCCGGGATGTAGAGCGACGCGGACCGCTTCACCCAGCCGGACGGCTGGCCGTTGGCCCAGCCGATCGGATCGTTCCGGTTGGTGCGGTAGGTGAAGTGGATGCCGTAGTTGAGCACGCCCAGGTTGTTGTCGAGCTTCGCCCGCTCCTGCTGTTCGGTGTCCCGCCGGGCGATGGCGATGACATAGCTGTGCGTGTCATCGCTGTTGGAGAGGTCGAACGGCTGGCCCTGCTCGTCGAGGATCTCCGAGGTCGGGCCTTCGACGTTGAAGTCCAGCATCCCCGCCGCGTACCAGCCGGTGAACGGCTCCATCACGAACTGGATCCGATCCACCGTGTCGCCGAAGTCGCAGTCGATGCAGTTGCCGTCGTTGTGCAGCATCCCGAGGCCCCAGTGCGAGCCCATCCGGCCGAAGCGGAGGATGCCCACCGGCGTGCTCACCTCGCCGTACGCGCGCTTGACGAGGATCGAGTCCTTGAACGAGTTGAGCCCGGCCTGCGGCGGAAGCTGCGTGTTGCTGTCGATGGCGAACTGGTACAGCTCGGAGCGGGTGTTCAGGTAGATGGGCGTGGACCCGAACACGACGTTGTCGAGCGCGTCGATCTGCATCTTCACGCGCACTTCTTCGGAGATGTTGATCGTCGGCTCGATGCGGGCGCGCATGTTCACGCCCGCGATGGTGCGTTCGTTCGGCGAGGTGGGCGGCCGCGGGAAGAGCGTGTAGCCGTCCGGATCCGGCACGCGCCCGAGGTCGAGCTTGTGGAACAGGTCGGGGCGAACGCGCAGATAGCCGTCCAGCTCGAGCAGCTCCAGCTTCTGCGCCTGCTCGACCCACTCCTCCTGCCAGCCCTGCGCCGCGGACTGGGTGGCGAGCTGCGCGCGGATCTCCTCGCGCATCTCCTTCTTGGCGGCTTCGATCTTCTCGTTCACCTCTTCGGCGGTGGGGCCGGTGGGCGCAGGCGCCGGAGCGGGCGTCGCGGGCTGGGGCTCGGCGGGCGCAGGCGCGGGCGTGCCCGGCGCAGCCGGTCCACCGGCGGGGGGCGTCGTCTGCGGCGGCGTTCCTGCGGGAGCGGTCTGCGCCGCCGCGACGGTCGAGAGCGCGAGGAGCGCCGCGAGAAGGGCTCGGGCCATGTCCGTGATTCTCCGGTACGTCTCTGGAAAGGTCGCGGAATTCACCAGAACGCCCGGTGACGCACAACGACAATGAACGCCGTGGCGGGGCGCTGGATGACAGTGTCGATCAACGCCGCGGCCGCTTCGGCTGACACCGGGGACAGTAGTGCGTCGTCCGCCCGCCCTGGGTGAAGGACCGCACGCGCGTGCCGCACCTTGGGCACGGCGTGCCGGCGCGGCCGTAGATGAGGAACGGGTTCGGGCTGCCGGGCTCTTCGACGTACTGCATCTCGTCCTCGTGCTCCTGGGTGCGGATGCCGTAGTCGAGCGTGGCGCGGATGGCGCGCGCCAGGCGCCGCCACTCGTCTGCGCGAAGCGACGCCGGCTTGCGCGCCGGGTGGATTCTGGCGCGGAACAGCGCCTCGGCCGCGTGGATGTTCCCGAGCCCGGCGATCCGCGACTGATCCATCAGCGCCACCTTGAGGTCCTGCTTCGAGTCCCCCACCGCGGCGACGAGCTGCCCGGGGGACAGGCCATCCGCGTATGGGTCGATCCCCAGAGCGGCGATCGTCCCGAGCGCGTGGAGCTGCGCGACGGGCGCCGGTTCGATGCGCCCGAACAGCCGCGGATCGCGGAAGTGGATCACCCGCCCGTCGTCGAGGTGCAGCCGCGCGCGCGAGTACGGCTCGTCGACGCCCTCCGGACGGATCACGAACTTGCCGGTCATCCCCAGGTGCATGAGCGCGCCCATCCCGCCATCGAACCCGAGCAACAGGTACTTCCCGCGGCGGTGCGCTTCGGCGAGCCGGCCGGAGATCCGCGCGAACGCGGACGGGTCCGCGCCGCGGAAGGTGCGCACGCCGCGCGCCGGCTCCGCTTTGACCACGCGGCGTCCGTTCATCCACCGCAGCAACTGGCGGCGGGCAATCTCCACTTCGGGAAGCTCCGGCATGACCGCGCGGATTAGCACGCGCCTGCGTTGAACATCCGGGTCATTTCCCTGTGCATTCGCGATGCGGGTGCACTAGAGGTGGCGCCGACTTCTTTCACTTTGGAGGCTGCACATGGCAGAGACCGTGAAGAGGTATTCCCCGAAGGACTTCTCCCACCTCAAGGGCCTCAAGGGCGTCAACGACGAGACCCTGCAGACTCACTTCGCGCTGTACCAGGGCTACGTGAAGCGGACGAACGCGCTCACCGAGCGGCTGGAGGCGCTGCAGAAGGAGAAGAAGGCCCTGGGGAGTGAGCCCGTCTACGCCGAGCTCACCCGCCGGCTGGGGTTCGAGTACAACGGGATGGTCCTCCACGAGTACTACTTCGGGAACCTCACCCCGAACGGGAAGAACATCCACTCGGGCAAGCTGAAGAGCGCGCTCGAGCAGAGCTTCGGCTCGTACGAGGCGTGGCTGGAGGACTTCAAGGCCGTCGGCACGATGCCCGGGGTGGGCTGGGCGGTGCTGTACCAGGATCCTTCGACCGGCTGGCTCTCCAACCACTGGATCACCCTGCACAACGACGGGAACGTCGCCGGTTACCGGCCGATCCTCGTGATGGACGCGTGGGAGCACGCGTTCGTGCCCACCTTCAAGGCCACCGAGCGCGCGAAGTACGTCGACGCCATCCTCAAGGACATCGACTGGGGGGCGGTCGAGAAACGCCTGCTGTAGGCCGATTGCTTCGCCCGTGAAGGCGCCGTTCGCATGGCCCGGGGCAGTTTCGCCCGGGCCGTGTGCGTTATTGCACCTGGATGCTGAAGGCGCCGAACTCCTGGGCGATGAAGGCGTCCACCACCACGAAGTAGACCTGGCCGGGGACGGTGTTCGCCACCAGCGTCTCCGTTCCGCCCTTGCCCTGGGCGTCCACGAACGCCGTGCAGGCGGTGGGGCTGCACAGCTGAGGCAACAGGAGCACCGCCGGGTCGAAGCTCGTCATCGGCGTCACCGTGATGGTGTGCTGCGTGCTGGTGGCAGTGAACTGGTAGACGAGATCGCGCCCGGTGAACGGCAGGTTGTTGTTGGTGGTGCAGGCGAACGCGTAGCCGGGCACCGAGCTGCGCGCGAAGGTGTCGGTGGCCGTCGTCGTGTCCCCCACGGTGGCCACCCCCAGGGTCAGCACGGTGGGAGCATTGCAGGTGTCGTTGGACGGCGGCAGCGTCGGGCCGGAGGTGGCCACGGTGAGGCTGAAGGTGCCCGCGGTCTGCTGCGCCCCGTCGATCCAGAGGTAGTAGGTACCCGGGGGCTGGTTGAAGAGCGTCAGCGTCTGCGGCGTCGGCCCGACGGCGCTCTGGCAGATCAGCTCGTTCGCGGAGGTGGTCACACCGCACTGGGGCCCGCGCACGTAGATGACCGGCACGAGCGTGGGCGGGGAGCCGGTGGGCGTGACGGTCACGATCACGTCGCTTTGCGCCAGGAGGAGGTAACGGAAGACGACGTCCTGCCCGGACGCCTTCGCGGAGACCGAGCACGTCGGCGAGGTGTCCCCGGCGCTGTTGTCGTTGTTCGCGAAGCGGGTGTCGCCCGTGGCCATCGCCACCCCGTTCACGAAGAGGAGCGGTTCGGGCGCGACGCAGCTGTCGTTGCTGGTGGGGCTGGAGGTCTGCACGTCCAGCTGGAAGCTGCCGGTGGTGTCGTCCACTCCGTCGATCCACACGTAGTACATCCCCGCGCCGAGGTTGGGGAGCATCAAGGTCTGCGGCGACGGCGGCCCGCTCCCGGCGCTGACGCAGCCGAGCTCCGTATCCGAGCTGCACGAGGCGACGGTGGACGGACCGCGCACGTACATCGCCGGGCGGAGCGACGGGTTGCTGCCGGTGGGCGTGACCCGGAGCAGGACGTCGCGCGGCTGGGTGAGCGTGAGCTCGTAGACCACGTCGCTTCCGGTCAAACGCGCGGAGGGGCTACAGCTGGGCGTGACGGCATTTGGGCCGTTGGAGTTGGTCGCGGTGGCCGTGGTGCCCAGGACGGTGGCCGCGCCGTTGATGAGCGTCAACGGCTGCGCACCGGCACAGTTGTCGTTGGAAGGCGACGGCCCGAGCGGGACCGTCTTCACCGTGACGTCGATGGTCCCGCCGACGTTTCCCCGGCTCTCAATGAACAGGTAGTAGTCGCCGGCAGACAGGTTCGTGGCGGTCAGCATCTCGGTGATGGCCGAGGTGTTCGAGCAGGCGATCTGCGTCCCCGAACAGCTTCCCCTGCGCAGGTAGATGACCGGGTTGACGCTTCCGCTGGCACGGGTCGCCGTCACGCTCAGGTTGAAGGGACCCGTGAGGGTGAGCCGGTAGACGAGCTCGGGGCCGCCGACCGGATTGCAGGAACCGACCTCATCGTCGCCCGCGGACGACGTGTCCGCTCGGAAGTGGAGGGTGTTCGATCCCGCCGGGAAGCTGAGGGGGAATGCAGTGGCGCAGGTGTCCGGCAACGGGCCGCAGAGGCCCCCCAGGCACACCTCGCCCGCGCCACACTGGAGATCGGCGGTGCAGGCCGCGCACTGCTGCGACGACACTTCGCACACCGGCGTGGGGTTCTCGCAGTCCGCGTTGGTGGTGCAGCCGCGGCACGTGCCGCTGGCGTCGCAGATCGGCGCCTGCGCGGGGCAGTCCTGGTTAAACAGGCACTGCGCGCAGACGTGCCGTCGTCGATCGCAGAACGGAAGCAGCCCGCCGCACTGCACGTCGGAGGTGCAGGCCACGCAGGTGTGGGTCATCACATCGCACGCGGGCGTGGGTGAATCGCAGTCCAGATCATCAAGACAGCCGACGCAGCGGCCGCCGGAGACACTGGTGTCGCACACGGGAGTGGGCGCAGCGCAGCCGATGGTCCGCGTGCACAGCACGCACTCCCCTGCCCCACCGTTCGCGGCCGGGTCACAGAAACGTTCGGGGGGACAGCCGTTCGCGCACGGCACCTGTCCGCCGTCCTGGCCCGCGTCCACCACACCACCGTCCAGGCCAGCATCCGCGCCCGCGTCGCGGCCCGCATCCGTTCCATCGGGCTGCGGCACCTTGCAGGCCCCATCCTCCGGGTCGCACACGTACGGAGGAGGACACAACGTGTGCTGACATGGGCGCTCCGGCGTGAGGCTGGTACGGCCGCACCCCAGAACGAGCGCGCACCCCAACGCGGCGATCGCGATCCACGGCGTCTTCACGCCGGGCATCTGAGGCGCGTCGGCCCGCAGTGTCAACGCGAGGCGCCGCGCGCTACGCGGCCCGCAGCCGGTACACCGTCACCTCGCCCTCCACGCCCTTGAGCAGAGCGCGATCCACTTCGTTGCGGAGCCGGGCGCGGCCGATCCGCTCCTGCACGCCCGGCGCCTTCCACACCGCGTCGGTGCAGACGATCTCCCCGCCGTTGGCGAGGCTCTGGACGCGCGCGGCGACGTTCACCGTCTGGCCGAAGTAGTCGAGCTGCTCGTTGAGCTCCACCGCGATCGCCGGGCCGCTGTGCAGGCCGATCTTGAGCTGCAGCTCGCCCTCGCCGATCCGGGCGATCGCCGCGTTCATCTCCGCGGCCGCTGCGATCGCCGGCGCCACCTCCGCGTAGCTCGCCATGATGGCATCGCCGATCGTCTTCACCATCGCCCCGCCGGTGCGCCGGATGATGTCGCGCAGCAGATCGAAGTGCTGCCGCACCAGCGCGTAGGCGCGGAGGTCACCGATCCGTTCGTAGAGCGCGGTGGAGCCCTTGAGATCGGTGAACAGCACGGTGAGGCTCTTGAACGCGAGCCCCACGTCCGCGGGGATGCTCTCGGAGCGGAAGAGCTCACGAAAGGACTGCGTGGTCACCAGCCGCTTCCCGGAGAGGTACGGCGCCAGCGTGGCGACGTCGCGCAGCCGCAGCCCTTCGATTGCGCGCGATACGCCGTACAGCGCACGCCGCGATGTCCGGTTGGTGAGGCGGAAGGTCACCCGCCCGGGGCGGACACTCAGCTTCCACGGCGCGAGCTGCCCATCTCCGAGATCCGCGTCGATGCGATCGAGCGACGCTGCCGGATCCACGGTGACGTGCAGCCACGCGTGCTCCGCGGGGACCGCCAGCCGGTAGAGCCCCGGCTCTAGGTCCAGCTCGGTGGTGATCGACTCGCCGGCGGCCAGCGAGCCCCAGTGGATCACCCTTCGCGCGAGCTCCGCTTCGATGTCCTTCGGGAGGTTCAGGCTGGGCGAGAAGTTGAGCAGCTTGAAGTCACGCGGGTACTCGAGCCTGAGCGGGTCGTGGTACCGGATCGTCCGGACCGCGGGCGACACCGTGAAGGCCACCTCCACCGAGTCGTCGTCCGGCTGCACGTCCGCGTCGCACAGCGCACAGTGGCGGCCGCCCTTGAGCGCACGCAGCGCGCCCGGGGTGGTGAGAAAGCCGCGGCAGTACGGGCAGAGGATCCCCCAGGTGAATTCGATGAGCCCGGCGTGCGTGGCGTAGAGGAACAGGTCGATCGCCACGCGCTCCTCGAGCCCGTGCTCGCGCCCGTAGCGGATGGGGTTCATCCGGAACAGCGCCTCCTCCGGCGCCGAGGAGAGGAAGTGCACGAAGTCGTCGACCACCGCAGGCTCGAAGTAGAGGGTGCCGCGGAGGAACTCGGAGGCGCGCTGCAGGTGAATCCCGTTCACGGCCCGAACACTAACGCGCACCCCTCTCGCTTCGCAGCGCAACGGGCCCGGACCATGCGGCCAGCGCTTCAGCGGCCGCACCGGCGCAGCGGCCGCACGGACGCATCGACCACGCCAGCGCAGCGCGCCGCGCTGGACGCAACGACCGTACGGGCGCAGCGATCACGCTGGCGGAACGACGGCACGTGCACGACCAGGCGCCTCGCAGCGCTCTTCGTCGGCGACGCGCTCAACGAGAAGACCTGGGGTCCGCCGCTGGCGTGCGCGCACGAGCGCTCACGCGCTCGATTTCTTCTTCTTCGCGCCGTTCCCGGACTTCTTCTTCGCGCGTGACCCGGACCTGGCTCCGTGCGCAGCCTCGGCGCGGTGGCGCCGCTCGCCGGTCTCCTCCGCCGGCTCGCCGGCCTGTGGACCGCGCTCCTTCAGCCGCTCGAGGCTCTTCTGCAGCGCGTCCATCAGGTTGACCACGCGCGCCGGCTCCTCCTTCACCACGGGCGCGACGATCTCCTCGCCCTCGGCCTTGCGCTGGATGAGCGCCAGCACCTGTTCGCGGTGCTCGTCTTTGTAGCGCCTGGGGTCAAACGTGGTGCTGAGCGATTCGATCAACTGCTCTGCCATCTTCACCTCGCGCTCGCCCGGGTGGACCGACTTGTCCGGGAGCTCCTCGAGGTCCTCCACCGGGTTGACCTCGTCCGCGTACAGCATGGTGGAGAGCTCCAGGCCATCGCCCACCGGCCGCACGGCGCAGAGGTACTGACGGGTCCGCAGCACGACGCGGGCGATCCCCACCTTGTTCGTCCGCCGGAGCGCCTCGAGCAACAGCTTGTACGGCCTGGCCGCGCCGCGGTCGGGCACGACGTAGTACGCGCTCTCGTAATAGATGGGATCGATCTCCTCCTGATGGACGAAGTCCTCGATCGTGATCGACCGGTCCGCCTTCGGGTTGAGCGCGGCGATCTCCTCCCGCTCCAGCATCACGTAGCGCCCGGGCGCCACCTCGTAGCCTTTGGCGATTTCGTCCCAGTCGACCTCCTTGTCCTCCGCGGAGCAGACACGCTTCTGCTTGATCCGCGCGCCGTCCTTCTTGTGCAGCATGTGGAACTGCACTTCCTTGTGGGACGTCGCCGGGTAGAGCTTCACCGGGATGTTCACCAGACCGAAGCTGATCGCTCCGGACCACATTGCCCTGGGCATTGGCGCTCCTTCGGTCATCAAGGTTTGCGCCCTGCCGAGCGGCCGCAATCGGCGCGCCGTCGACGGTGCGGCGTGCGGGCAAACGAGCGGTTGTCGGGCGTCGTGGCGGTGAATAGGACTCCGGCAGCACCGCTCTGGAGATCATGATGCGCAAGACCCTCGTCGCAGTGTTCCTGGCCCTGGCGGCCACCGTGGGCGCCGGCTGCGCCACCGCTTCCGTCCGCGGCGCCGAGAAGGCGGTCGCCACCGCGCTGATCTCGACGGAGGAGGAGAACCAGCTCGGCGCGCAGATGCACCAGGAGCTGCAGAAGCAGGGCATCCGCTACAGCACCGATCCGGTGGTGACGAAGTACGTCGAGGACATCGCGCGGCCCATCATCGAACAGGCGCGGCGCGACCGGCCGGATGTGAAGTGGCACATCTTCGTGGTCGACACCCCCGAAGTGAACGCGTTCGCGACCGCCGGGGGGTACCTCTACGTGCAGACCGGATTGATCCGCGCCGTGAGGAACGACGCCGAGCTGGCCGGCGTGCTCGCGCACGAGGCGGGCCACGTGACTGCGCGGCATGTCGCGCGGGCGCTGGTGCAGCAGTACGGCCTGCAGGCGGTGGCCGGCCTCGCCCTCGGCGAGAACCCGTCCCAGCTCCAACAGCTCGGTGCGGCGGTGCTCGCCAACGGCGCGATGCTCCACCACAGCCGCGCGCAGGAGAGCGAGGCCGACGAGTACGGTGCCCGTTACGCGCGCGCCGCCGGGTTCGATCCGAACGGGCTCATCAGCTTCTTCAACACGCTCCGTCAGCAGAGCGGCGACACGCCGGCGCTGTTGACCTGGCTGTCCTCACACCCCGCCACCGGCGATCGCATCGCGCACCTGCAGCAGTACATCGCCGAGCACAACCTCCGCGGCGGGGCGATCAACCGCACCAACGAGCTGACGGCCGCGCAGCAGCGGCTCGGCGGAACCACCGCGACCGGCGGATCCGGGAAGTAGCCGCGGCGTCAGCGACGATCGTCGGGCGGCTCGGAGTCGGTGAGCTCCCCGGGTTGATGGCGGTCACGCGAGCCGTGCAGGCGCAAGAGCCTGCGCAGCTTCTGACGCTGCCGCTTCGCGCTCGAGGCCAACTTCGCCGCCCCCGGGGGCGCGGCGCCCGGGCGTTCCTGGAGCGGCAACGGCGCCTGACCCTCCGCCCGCGCGCCCTTCACCTTCCCGCCCTTGGACATGAACTCCACCACGGCGTTCACCTCGCCACCCACGAGGAACACCAGGCCGGAGATGTAGAACCACAAAAGCAGCACAGCGACGCCGCCGATCGATCCATAGGTGACGTTGAAGCGGCCGAAGTGCTCGACGTACTGGCTGAAGCCCCAGGTGCTCAAGAGCCACAACCCGGTCGCCGTCACCGACCCGGGCGTGATGTAGCGGAAGCGCTGCTGGACGTCGGGCAGAAGGTAGTAGCAGAGCGCCGCGGCCAGCATCACCACCATCGCCGTGAAGGGCCAGCGCGCCAGGGACCAGACCATCGCGAACGCTTCGCTGATGTGGGCCTTCGCCGCCAACCAGGCGCCGAGATCGCCGCCCAGGATGAAGGCAGAGAACGCGAGAATGATGAGCAGCGCGCTGGCGATGGTCACGCCGATGGCGATCGCCTGCGTGTGCCAGAACGGCCGCGACTCGGGGACGTCGTAAGCGAGGTTGAGACCCTTGCGGAGCGCGTTCACGCCGCGCGACGAGGTCCACAGCGTCACGAGCAGCCCCACCGACAGCAGCTTCGGCCGGGGCTGGTTCAGGAGCGAGTCGAAGTGCCGCTGCACCACCGCGAGCGCTTCGTCCGGCATCACCGTCCCCAGCCGCTCGAGGAGCGCCTCGGCTGCGCCGTGGAGCGGCAGGTATGCAATCAGCGTCGTGAGGAAGACGAGGAACGGGAAGAGCGCGAAGAGGAAGTAGAACGACAGCTGCGCGGCGGTGTCGGTGACCGCGTCGTCGGACAGCTCGCGGTAGAGCTGCCGGAGCACCTCCTTGAGCGACAGCCCCTTGAGCTCGGGAAAGAGCACGGCCCGAAGGTAGGCATCCGCGGCTCGTCCGCCAGACGCACTTCGCCCCCATCCGGTGGGCGCTGGTACGCTCCGGGCATGCCGCGCCTTCTCGTGTTCACCACCGTGCTGATCGCCGGGGCCGCCCTCGCGCAGTCTCGGCGCGCCGTGCCGCCCGCCAGCGCGTGCAACTCGGAGAACGAAAGCTGCCGCGAGGACTGCACGATGGAGTTCGGCGCCAGCATCCGCCTCCGCGAGAAGCTGGGCCTGTGCCTCGACAAATGCGAGCGCACGCACGCGCGCTGCACCGAACGTTGGACCGAGCTCCACCAGGCAGGGCTGGATCCCGGGGAGGTCGACACGCGCGAACATTCGACGGCGTCCGGGCGCGCGCCCGATCCACGCACCCGCATCGCCCCGCCCCAGTCTCTTATACAAATCTCCGAGCCCACGA
>JADGHL010000237.1 GCA_019686135.1 Myxococcaceae bacterium
GCAGCCGCCCGCGCCGCCACCGCCCGCGGTCGCGCCCCACTCGAAGTTCTGACAGCCGCCCTGCGGGAAGTACGCGGTGCCCGCGCCCGAACCGCCTCCGCCGCCGCCCTGCGCGTGCCCGCCCGCGGTGCCGGAGGTGGCATCCAGCGGCGACGGCGTCCAACGGTTGTTCTGGACGCTGCCCAGCCGCGCCTTCGCCGGCGCGCCGATCCCACCCGCGCCGCTCGCGCCATCCGGCCCGGCGATCCCGTCCTTTCCGTCGTGAGTCTGGATGTTGGAGGGGAACCCCGACTCGGTGACGTGGTTGCAGCCGAAGCTGCTCTGGTTGTCGTAGCTCCAGTCCCGTCCGCCTGCGCCGTTGCGGCTGCCCGGAGTGGGCACGTACTGCTGCTGGTTCCCCGTGTGGGTGACCCAGTCGTAGACGGGGCACACCGCGCCGCCGCCCGGCGCGCCGTTGGCCGAGGGGCATTGGGGGTTGATGCCAGCGGCGCCACCGGTCCGGCTCTGGCCTGCGGGACAGGGCCCCGGGAGGAACGCGCTGTTGGTGCCGTTGTGGCCATCGAGCACACTGCTCGCCTGACGTCCGAAGCCCTGCGCGCCGCTCGAGCCGCGCCCGCCCTTCCCGCCGCGCCCGGCGATGATGTCGTTGTTGACGATGCGCACCGAGGCGCTCACGTCCTCGAGCAACAGCGCATAGCTGGGCGCTCCGTCCACGTCGTCCGGGGTGGCCGAGGTCTGGTCGACTCCGCGGATGGTGAAGCCGGAGATCACCGTCGTCGGCGCCCCCGGGGCCACGCCCTTCACCCACACCGCCGCGGGCGGGCTGGTCGGCGTGGAAGGCGTTACGCCGCGGAGGATGGACGCGTGCAGCACCGTGTCCCGCTTGCGGAAGTCGCGCGCGTAGCCGCCGTACAGCTTCGCGCCGGGCGGGACCACCACGTTCTCCGCGTACACGCCCTCGGCCACCAGCACGTACTTCTTGCCGCTGGCGGGAAACGCGGCCAGCGCCTGGCCCACCGTCTTGAACGGCGCGCTCAAAGTTCCGCTGCCGCCTGAGGGCGCCCCGCTCCACACGAAGAGCGCGTCGGCGATCACCCCGTCGATCCCATCGCAGTTCTCGTCCACGAAGGGCGGCAGCTCCTCGGGGAGATCCACCGAGGTATTGCCCTGGACGCGCCGGCACTCACACCCGTCCTGGGTGTCGCCGTTGACGTCGCGCCACTCGAACGTGATGCCGCCCTGCACTTCGGTCGTGCACGCGCCCATCCGGCACACGGGGATGGGGGCCGTGGTGTCGCAGACGCCGGTGGTGTGCTGCAGCGTGGGCGACCAGTACTTCGAACAGTCGTTGTTGCAGAAGCCGCAGTGCTGGGTGGTGCCGTACTTGCCGGTGACCGGGTCGCGGAAACCGTCGTCCACCACCCCGTTGCAGTTGTTGTCCACCCCGTCGCAGAGCTCCGGGTTGAACGAGCTCACGTCGCACGCGCTCCACTGCGGTCCGCCGGTGCCATTGGCGCAGGTCTCGTAGCCCGAGCAGGTCTGCTGCGGCGTGGACACGGTGCAGGTGCGGATGGTGCCGAGGTTGGAGAGGGTGCACTGACAGGTCCCGCTGGACGGCACGCACTGCGAGCCTCCGCCGGGCATCGCCGTGCAGGTGTACCCGCCCGGACAGCCGGGGTACGGCGAGGACGGCCCACAGTCCCGCCCGCAGACCTTCTCCCCGTTCACGTCCATGCAGCGGCTGCCCGGCCCGACGCAGTCCGAGTCCTCCACGCAGGCGCGGCACAAAGAATCGGCGAGCTGCAGGCACTGCCGCCCGTCCGGCGACGGGAAGTAGCCCGGCTGGCACCTGTCCACGCGGCATTCCGGCGCGCCCGCGGCGTCCAGCGTGCAGCGCGTCTGCGCGGAGTGGGAGATCAGCACGTCGCACGAGTTCCCGCAGCCGCCACAGTGCGCCTTCTGGACGTAGCGGCCCTCAGCGTCGATGAACGGATCGTCGACGGTGCCGGAACAATCGTCGTCCACGTAGTTGCAGACCTCGGCGGCAGGCGTGGGCGCGTCACAACGCAGTCCAGCGGTGCCCTGGCACGACTGCGGTCCCTCGCACCGGCCGAACGCGTTCTCCCGGACGCACGTCGACGGCAGGAGGTCTTCGTCGATGAGGCCGTCGCAGTCGTCGTCGATCCCGTTGCACTCCTCGGGCAGCGCCTGGGGAGCGGTGCAGCCCGTCCAGCCGGCGTCCAGCGTGCAGACCTCGGCGCCATAGCAGACGCCGAACGCGTTGGACGCCGCGCAGCCGCGGAACCGGCCCACCATGTCCGGCTTACAGTCGCAGCTCTCGTCGATCGGCGTGCACTGCCGGCCGCGGCCGGTGTCGGAGCACACGTAGCCCTGCGGGCAGGGATCGTTCGTGCAGTCCTGGCCGCAGAACCCGTAGATGCCGTTCGGGATGCAGTGATCGCCGCCCGACGCGCCGCAGTCGGTGTCCTGGGTGCAGGGCTGACAGAGCAGAGGCTGGGGCAGCGCGCACAGCTGCACCTCTGGCCGGGTGCCACCATCCTCCGGTTGGGGCGCGGACGGATCCGGCACCACCTTGCAGACGAAGCCGGTGGGGCAGTTGGCGGTCGCGTCGCACGCGATGGAGCAGAACGAGCCGCGCGGCCCGCCGAGACAGAACCCGGAGAGGCACTCGTCGCCGGCCTCGCAGGGTTCGCCGAACTGCTTCGAGCCACGGGGCCGCCCCGCGTCGAGCGACGCCGGATCCACGCAGGTCGCGTTGAGACAGATGAGACCCTCGGGGCACTCTGAGTCGAACACGCACGGGTGAGGCCGCGGATTGAGCGGCCCCGTCTTGCCGCATCCGAGCGCCCACAGGCCAAGGCTCGCCAGCCCGAACGACAGCACCGCGCTGCGGAGGAAAGTCCTCATCGCACGCATCCTCAAAAGCTCCCGAAGGTGCCGGTGACACCGGCCGCGCCGGCGCCGCCCGTCGCCGATCCACCCGCGGGCGAAGAGCCGCCGGCGCCCGGGCTGCCCGCCGCAGACGGCGAAGGAGGCGTGATGAGGTTCTTGGCCGCGTAGTTGGCGCCGGCGAGGAAGTTGCCGGCAATGCCCCACGCCGCTCCCCCGCAGCCTCCGCCACCG
>JADGHL010000108.1 GCA_019686135.1 Myxococcaceae bacterium
CACTCGAAGCGATGAACCCGAAGCCGGTTATCAAGAAGTCAGCCTGAAGCACTCACACGATGGCGTGAGCTCGAACACCACTTGACGGGACACAACCGATGTGGCTCACGCCACCAGGTCGAGTTCCATCACCTCGATCCCTTCGGCATGGGCGGCCCATCCACCGTGGAGAACCTCAGCCTGCGGTGCCGGAAGCACAACGCGTGGGAGGCGGTCCTCGCCTACGGCGAAGACTTCATGGACAGCCGCGTCCCGTCCTCACGGTCAGAACCAAGCGCGTCACTTCCAGAATGGAAGTGCTCCGTGCACTGAGTGCTCGATGATCCACCCGCGACGCGTTCCGCGTTGCCCGCTCTCGCCGCGTCCGAGCCAGGCGGTGCTTCGACATCATCTCCGGAGCAGACGGCCCCCTTTCGGCCCAACCCCATGGAGTCGGCCGGGCGGCATCGTGCCGGACTCATGGTCCATCCGCGTCTCCAGCCTCATGGGACCGCCCGAGCTGACGGCGCACCGGTCCCGCAGCGAATCGCGGCCAGAGTGGCACCGTCGTCGCGCGGCGAATCGTGCTTCCACCTGCGCGCAGTCTGGAGTTGTTCGTTGCGCAAAGGACGGGCCGATGCTGCTGCTTGCGCCTCTGTCCAGTGAGCCTTCGGATTTGCTACGACCGAACGCGATGTCCCACCGTCACATCCGCTGGGGCGTGGTGGTTGCGTTCGCCGCGCTGGCCTGCGTGGCCTGCGGGCCGCCGGAATGCCGGCCCTCCCCTGTGCATCTGCCCTCCGCCCCCGACACTCTGGACTGGGTGGGTGACGGGTACGCCACCGTGGAGGCCCGAACGGGCGAAGTCACCCTGGCGCTGCTGCTCGACACGGGGTTCTCGCAAACGGCGATCCGTCAGTCGCTGGTGACGCAGTTCAATCTGGCCGCGCTCGAGCTCGACCTCGGCGCCACCCACGTGGGGCCGATGATCGCAGGGCTGCTCGCGGTGGACGGGATCGACGGGGTGATTGGCGCGGAGACGCTGCACCAGCTGCCGCTCCGCTTCGACGCGCGCGCGCGGACCACCGACATCCTTGCCGGGTTCGAGCCGGCCATCGACGGCGCCGCGGACCTGATCGTGCTCGCGCCGAACCGCTGCCGGAATGACGCCGCGCCCAACGGCCCGGCCGATCCGTTCGCGTTCCTGGTGCAAGCGGACATCGAAGGGACGCCGGTTACGCTGATCCTCGACACGGGCGCGAGCGCCACCTTCATCCGCAGCGACATCTTCGACACGCTCACCCAGCGCCCCACCCTCTCCAATCTGCGCATCGGCAGCGGGTTCTCGGGCGCGTTCGTGGCGACCGCCACCCGCGCCCGGACCTTCACGGTGGGGAACGGCACGAGCGAGAACCAGCTGGTGATCGCCGCGCCGGAGGTGGACGCGGAGCTCGATCGGCTGGGCGCGCTCTTCGACCAGGCGAAACCGGCCTCGATGGAGGGACCGCTCCGCATGGACGGGTTCCTGGGCTGGACGTTCCTGCGCGAGTTCAAAGTGTCGCTCGCCGAAGGGGCCAGCGCCACGAACGGGCGGACGCTCTCGTTGGAGCGCTTCGACACGCAGACGCACTGGAGGCGCGAGTTCCAGGGGATCGGCATCTACCGGGTGCCGTCCGGACCGGGCGAACCGTCGGGGATCAAGGTCGACGGCTTTCTCAGCAACTCGCCGGCGCGCGATGTGGGGATGCGCGAGGGCGACATCATCACGAAGGTGAACGGCGAACCGGTCGGCGGCTTCGACCCGATCGTGTTCACTGGCCTTACGGCCACCTTCGAGGTCCAGCGCAACGAGGGCGACGCGGCGAACCCTATGTGGACGACGATGACGTTCACGGTCGCCTGGAGGGACCTGCTGCCGGATCCCTGAACGGGCCGGCTCGGGGACCCCACCGTCAGCGCCGCTCCGCCGGGTGCGCTCCGCTCGGCGCGTCGAACAGGCCGCGCACCACCGCGGCAATCGCCATCGGGTTGCCGATCCGTTCGTCGAACAACGGCTCGAGGCGCGCGGCGTACTCGCGCGCGGAGAGGAACCGGTCGGCGCGTCTGCGGGAGAACGCGCGGTCGATGATCTCGTCGAGGGCGGGCGAGACGTCGGGGCGGAGCTGCGAGGGCGGCGCGAAGCGGCGCTCCCGGACCTGGGCGAAGACCTCGTCCGCAGTGGCCCCGGTGAAGGGGCGCCGGAGCGTGAGCAACTCGTAGAGGGTCACCGTGGCCGCCCAGAGATCGACCTCGGGGGTGATCTCGCCGTCCAGCGCCTCGGGCGACAGGTAGTAGGGCTTGCCCTGCAGCTGCCCGGTATCGCCGCCTCCGATGCGGGCCCGCGCCACGCCGAAGTCTCCGAGCTTCACCTCGCCGGTGCGGGAGACGAACAGGTTCGACGGGGACACGTCACAGTGGACGACCTCCAGCGGCCGGCCGTCCGGCGCGGTCACCTCGTGCGCGTGCGCCAGCGCGTCCAGAAGCGCCTTGACGAGGAACACAGCGAAGTCGAGCGGGAGGTGGATGCCGCGCTCGCGGCATCGGCGGATCACCTGGCCGAGATCGCGCCCGTCCACCAGTTCCATCACCATGAAGTAGATCTCTTCGTGCACACCCACCTCGAGCACCCGCACCACGTGCGGATGATCGAGCCGGCGCGAGAGATCGGCCTCACTGGTGAATTGATCGACGTAGGCGGGATCGCCGGCGAACTCGGGCAACAGCCGCTTGAGCGCCACCTCCTGCCCGGCGCGCGGGCCGCTGCGCACACGCGCCCGGTAGACCTCCGCCATCCCGCCGCGACCGAGCACCGAGAGAATCTCGTAGTTGCCGAAGAGCCTGGGCGCGGCGTCTTGGGTCACCCGCGGATCCTCCGCTAGCGCTTGCGCCTCTGGGCGGCGCGCTGAGCCACCTTCGCCTGCAGCGCCTTGAATTCCGGATCGCCCGCGAACAGGGTGTTGAGGTCGAGGTCGACCGTGATGTCGTTCTCCGCCAGCCCCAGCTCCACCGCTCGGCGGAGGCTCTGCATCGCGGCGCTCCGGTTCTTTAGCCGCGCGTAGGCACAGGCGAGATCGTAGTGCGTGAGCGGGTAGTCGTCCCTGAGCGCGAGCGACTGACGGTAGGCGGTGATCGCCGCGTCGGCGTTGCCGAGCTTCATCTCCGCCACCCCGAGCAACAGGTGCGCTGCGAAGTTGTTGCGGTCGAAGGAGATCGACTCCTGGGCGCGCATCTTGGCGGTGACGTAGTCGGGCCGGGCCTGGAGCACCGCCGCCTCGGCCAGCTTGTACGCGCGCCGCGCTCGCTCCTGCGCCTTGCGGTCCTGCCCCGGGGTCACCACAGGTCCGGGACCGTCCCCTTCGATCCGGGTCAACGTGAGCAGCCGGGAGTTGTCCTCCAGCACCGGGGAGCTGCACGCGGTCTCCAGCCGCACCAGCGCCGAGAAGGTGCCTTCGTCCGGATCGACGAACGCCATCACCGGGTAGAAGCGGTCCTCGCAGGCGGTGCCGGTCTGGCACAAAAAGATCCGCCCGACGAACACGTCGCCCTCGAGGACCCCATCGACGATCCCCTGCCCGGGCAGGAAGCTGCACTTGCCGCTGGACTCGAATTCGCCCAGCACCTGACCGGTTTTCTCATCTGTGTCGAAGCGGAGCGTCCCCAGCGTCCCGGAGAATCTTCCATGGAGCCCCTGCGCCGCTGCCGCGGACGCCGGCAGGAGAGCAAGCGTCAGGAGCAGAATTAGGCGAGTCATTCCAGGTAGTTGTGACATCCAGCGCGCCGGGGGTGGGCCATCATAAGGGGGGCGAGCAGGCCTTGTAAACGAAGCACCCGGTTCTTATCATGTTGTGGCAGACTGCTTGGTTGCCAAGCAATTACAGGAGTTTACGAGGTAAGGCACCTCGGTACGGGCTGTCCCCTGCGGGGTGCGTGATGGGCAGCTGAAATACGAACCGATAGGTCCATAGCGGGAGTCGTTTCGGGCGCTGTGTGCACGCCCTCCTCGTCAGAGAGAGGGAAGCCTGAGGTGCTCCGACATCGGTTCCCACCTGATTTCAGGGTTCTATGGATGTTGCCCACACGGCCATGCGGCGGGGGACGTTTTCTTCAGCGGAGGGGGGCGGCGTGAGTGAGGGGATGACCGAAGTCCAGGACACGGCGGCTCAGAAGGCGTCGCTGCGAGAGATCCTGAGCGCCCGGCGCAAGGCGCTCACCCCACAGATGCTGGACAGCCGTGGGTTGAAGGTGCAGGCGCGCTTTCTGGCCACGCCGTACTACGAGCGGGCGCGCACCATCGCGCTGTACGCGCCGATCCGCGGCGAGGTCCCAACGCGGGACATCCTCGTGGCGGCGCTCGCGGATGGGAAGACGGTCGTCTACCCGCTCTCGCACGTCCACGGGCGGATCCTCTCCTTCCGCGCCATCACCTCCGAGAGCGAGCTGGAGCCGGGGCGGCTCGGCGTGCGCGAACCGCAGAGCTCTTCGGAGCTGGTGCCGATGGAGAAGATCGATCTCTTCGTCGTGCCGGGCCTGGGCTTCACGCGCGACGGGAAGCGGCTGGGCCGGGGCGGCGGCTACTACGACGCCACCCTGAAGGCGGCGGCGGAGCGGAGCCGGCGAGTCGGCCTGGCCTTCAGCGAACAGGTCGTGGACGTCATCCCGGTGAACGGTGAGGATGTGCCCATGGACCTGGTGGTGACGGAGAACGAAACGCACCGCGGGCTGTTCCGCGGGTGGGATTTCAACGACACGTGAGAGTCCTCTTCATCGGGGACGTGGTGGGCAAGCCGGGGGTGCTGGCGGTCCGCACCCTGGTCCCGAAACTCATCGCACGGCACTCCGCGGACCTGGTGATCGCCAACGCCGAGAACTCAGAGGGCGGCGCCGGCATCAGCGGGGAGAGCGCCGAAGCGCTGCTCTCGGCGGAGGTGGACCTGCTCACCAGCGGGAACCACTTCTGGACGAAGCGGCAGATCCTCCCGTGGGTGCAGCGGCATCCGGACCTGCTCCTCCGCCCCGCCAACTACCCGCCGGGCGCGCCGGGCAAGGGAGCGGGCATCGTCCGCACGCCGGACGGACGCAAGCTGGGCGTGCTCAACCTCGAGGGTCGCGTCTTCATGAAGGCGCTCGACGATCCCTTCCGGGTCGGCGCGGCGCTGGTGGAAGAGCTGCGAAAGGAAACGCCCTGCATCCTGGTGGACATGCACTGCGAAGCCACCAGCGAGAAGAACGCGATGGGCGCCTTCCTCGACGGCAAAGTCTCCGCAGTCGTCGGCACGCACACCCATGTGCAGACGGCGGACGAACGCATCCTCCCGGGCGGAACAGCCTTCATCACCGACGTCGGGATGTGCGGCCCGCTCGACTCGGTGATCGGCCTCAAGAAAGAGCTCTCGATCGAACGCTTCCTCACCCAGCGCCACGTCGGCTACGAAGTCGCCCGGAGCCTCGTCTACCTCCAGGGCGTCCTCATCGACATCGACGATCAAACCGGCCGGGCGCGATCGATCGAACGGGTTCGTGAGCAGTTGCCGGGGACGTAACCTTCGATGCGCAGTGCCGGCTTTGCGCGTGGTTCGTCGTTCGTGGTGTGGGGTTGGGGGGGTGCCTGCGGCGCGTTGGGAGTTGAGTTTGTCGGTTGTCAGGGGCAGCCGACGAGGGCGAAGTAGAGCTCGGTGTTGCCGTCTCGATCGTCACGCCAGGCGAAGCCGTAGGTGGAGCCGTTCCACAAGGCGGTCGTGAAGGTCGAATTGCCGGTGCCGCTTGAGATCTTCTGGTCGGACCCGTTCTTGATGCCCTGCGCGTTGACGGCGGCGTAGTAGATGGCGGGCCGGCCTTCGCTTCGGTCGTCCTGCCAGGAGAGGCCGTACTGGTAGCCGTTCCAATCGATCGACGCGTAGCCGGAGAAGCCGGGCGCTTGGGTGATTCTCACGTCGCTCCCCAGCTTCTGCCCGATCGCGTTCAGCCGCGCGAAGTACACCTCCACGTCCCCGTCGCGATCGTCCTGCCACACCAGCGCCCAGCCGGCTCCGTTCCACGTCAGATCGGGCCACGCGGCGTCGCTCTGCGTCTGCGTCACCCGCACCTCGGGGCCAACGAGCTCGCCCTTCGCACTCAGCCGCCGGAAGTAGATCTGACGGTCGCCATGCCGGAAGTCGGTCCACGCCAGGCCGAATTCGGTGCCGCTCCACTTCAGGATCGGCGTCTGCTGCTTCGACGGATCGTTGGTCACGCGCACTTCGCCGGTCGCCGGCGTGCCGTCGGCGTTCATCAGGCGGAAGTAGAGCTCCTCCGCCTGGCTGTGGCGCCGGTCGGTCCACACGACGCCATAGTTCTCGCCGGTCCAGACGACGTCCGGCCACTCGGAGCCGCCGTTCCCATTGCTCACCTGCACGGGCCCGCCGATCTTCGCGCCGTCTTCGGTCAAGCGCTGCAGCCACACCTCGGTGTTGCTCGACGAGCCGTCGGAATACACGAGCCCGAAGCTCTCCCCGCTCCACGCCAGCGCCGGCCAGGCGCTCGTGGTCGTCGTGCTGGTGACGCGCACGTCTTTCGCCGCCAGCCGCTGCCCGGTGGGATCGAGTGGCACGAAGTAGATCTCCCCCTTCTGGCCCGCCCCGTCCCGCATGTCCTGCCATGCCAGGCCGAACCGCGTGCCGGTCCACGCGGCGTAGACGAAGTCGCTCACCGCCGGGTTCTCGGTGATCCGCCGGTCGCTCGAGATGTTGCTGAGGAGATCTTCGTCCACGGTCCCGTCGCAGTCGTTGTCCAGCCCGTCGCACACCTCGGGGCTGGCTCCCTCGTGCGGATCGCAGGTCACGACCGCCCCGCCCTCGCAGCTGGCGATCACCCGCTGGCACTCCCCCACGCCGCACGTCTGCGGCAACAGCCCTTCGTCCACCTCTCCGTCACAGTCGTCGTCCACGCCGTTGCACTTCTCCGACACGGGCGTGCACGCGGAGATCTGGCCGGCATCGGGCTCCGTCACGGGTTTGATCCGATCGGCGCCACAGCGGCAGCCGGTGAGCGCGAGGAGCAGTGACACGAATGCGAGGCGAAGTGGCACGGTGGTCCCGTTGAGCGGAGCGCCGCCACATACCCGTCCTGCCCCGCCGTTGACAAATCTTGGGCGCGAGCGTTCGCCGTGCACGCCGCGCCGTTGGTGGTAAGAGGCGCCGCATGTCGAACCCGTCAGAGTTGCTCCGCCGCGCGACACCGGACGAACAGTTCGAGGAGGTGACCCGCGGAACGGTCGATCTTCACGTCGCCGAAGAGCTGAAGAAGAAGCTGCAGCGGTCCTGGGAGACTCAAAAGCCCCTGTTGATCAAGGCGGGGTTCGATCCGAACCGGCCCGACCTCCACCTGGGCCACACGCTGGTGCTCACCCGGATGCGCCGGTTCCAGGAGTTCGGACACCAGGTGGTGTTCCTCATCGGCGACTTCACCGCGATGATCGGCGACCCCACCGGCAAGTCCGCCACCCGCCCGCCGCTCACCCGCGAACAGGTGCTGCAGAACGCGGAGACCTACAAGGCCCAGGTCTTCAAGGTGCTCGATCCGGCCGCCACCACGGTCCGGTTCAACTCGGAGTGGCTGGATCCGCTCGGCGCCGAAGGGCTGATCCGGCTGGCCTCCCGGTACACGGTGGCGCGGATGCTCGAGCGCGACGACTTCAAGAAGCGCTTCGCCGAACAGCGGCCAATCGCCATCCACGAGTTCCTCTACCCGCTCCTCCAGGGCTACGACTCGGTGGCGCTCAAGTGCGACGTGGAGCTGGGCTCCACGGATCAGCTCTTCAACCTGCTGGTGGGCCGCCAGCTCATGAAGGAGTACCGGCTCGAACCGCAGGTCATCATGACCGGGCCCATCCTCGAGGGTCTCGACGCGAAGCTCGTCGACGGAAAGATCGTCGGCGAGAAGATGTCCAAGTCCCTCGACAACTACGTGGGCATCAACGAACCGCCGGATCAGATCTTCGGCAAGCTCATGTCGATCACCGACGATCTGATGTGGCGCTACTACGAGCTGCTCTCGTCGAAGCCGATCCGCGAGATCGAAGCGCTGAAGCAAACGGTCGCCGACGGCCGCCAGCACCCGAAGGACGCCAAGGTCGCGCTGGCGCACGAGCTCACTGCACGCTTCCACGGCGACGACGCCGCCGCGAAAGCCGCCGAAGACTTCGAGAAGCGCTTTGCCCGGAAGGAGCTGCGCGCCGAGGACCTCCCGTTGCAGACCGTGAGGCTCGGCGGCGCCGCGTCGATGGGCGTGGCCAAAGTCGCGACCGAGGCCAGGCTGACACACTCGGTCACGGAGGCCCGCAAGCTCATCACCCAGGGTGGGGTGCGCGTGAACGGGACCAAGGTGACCGACGAGAAGGCGCAGCTCGGCCCGGGGGAGTACCTGCTGCAGGTCGGCAAGCTGAAGGCGGCCCGCATCAAGCTGGGCTGATTCCATGCCGCCAGACAACGGAAGAAGGGCCCGCTTTGGCCACCAGCGCAATCGGGAACTCCCCGGCCCGCTGGCTGTTGAAACTCTATGCCCATCAAGACCCGCCGCTGGAACGCGCCGATCGAGCCCGACGATGGCGAGCGCATCCTGGTCTGCCGCTATCGCCCCCGCGGTCTCCCGAAGGAGCAGGAGACCTGGCACACGTGGCTCCGCGACCTCGGCCCCAGCCCCGAGCTCTTCGCCGACTTCAAGGGCAAGCACGGTCCGAACCTGACACTCAGCGTCTACAAGGCCCGATACGCGGAAGAGATGAAAGGCGAGCTCCAGATGAAGCTCATCCAGCAGCTGGCCGACCGCGTGGACGCGGGCGAGACGATCACCCTGCTGTGCTCGAAGGACTGCTTTCTGCCCGAGGCCTGCCACCGCAGCGTGCTGGCGGAGCTCATCGAGGCGGCGCGACCGTCGCGGGCGAATGCTGCGCGGGCGTCAATGCGGTGAGAAGCGGTCTATTGTCTACCGTCTACCGTCTGCAGCAGGCGGCGCTGGCGGATACACCAACGTCGTTGCCTGACCCGCTCTCCCCTGCGCGACGCCACGACGGTGGAGGCCGACTCCACCTCTCAAACGGTGGACGGTAGACGGCGGATGGACGGCCTCACGGCACGATGCGCAGCATCGCTCCCACCGAGTAGGCGTTGAACTCCGGCGCGTACATCGACTGCACCGTCGCTGGGCCGACGCGGAACTGGCCCGCCATGTTCGCGCGCAGGCGATACCTGAAGGTGTACTCACCCACCGGCAGCCAATCGAAAAAGAAGTTGGTGCCGGAGTCCCGCGTCTCTTCGTAGTAGCCGAGCCCGGTCTGCCACTTGTACCGGCTGACGGCGTTCTCGGGCTCGAGCCCCGCGGCACGCGGATCGCGCAGGTGGACGTACTCCGCGGCATGCTTCGTCCGCAGCGACAGGTGCACCTCCACCTCATCGCCCACGTGCAGCTCCGTCCCCTCCGCGAGCGGCTTCAACACCGCCTCGCGGCCGTTCTTCTCGCGCAGGTAGTAGGTGCGCGAGACGCTGAAGAAGTCGCCCTGCTCTTCTTCGGGCAGCCGGTCGGTGGAGAAGTGCCAGGCGGCGGAGGCGAACATCAGCCCCTTCGAGGGCTTCTCCACGACGATCGTCGACATGGTCTTCGGATCGAACTTCGGCCCGGGGATCACCACGCGATTGTTCTTCCCGGTGAACTCGTCCGGCTGGAACGTGAAGTCGAAGGTCTTCGACCCCACGGTGACGTGGGCCTCCTCCTTCACCCCGAGCGCGCCCTCCCTCTCGAGGTACTTCGTCAACGCGAAGATCGCCTCCGCGGTCGCGCGCGTGCTCTTCCAGTGCGACAGCTTCTTGTTGATGAGGAGCCACTGCACGAGCCCGTGGCGCCGCGCGTCCTGGGGCTGAAGCTCCATCAGCGTGGTCAACGCAAATGCGTGCGTCTCGATGGTGTCGTTGTACCAGAGCCACGCGCGGTCCTCGGGCGCCCAGAAGGTGCCTTGATCGTCCGTGGTCTTCGCCGAGTCCATCACGCTGTCCCAGACGAGCTTCGCGTCCTCGGGGCGCCCCATCCGCTTCAGCGTCAGCGCCAGGTAGCCCTTGAGGTACGGCGAGTGCGACTTCCAGTGCTGGAAGCTGTGCGTGAGGATCGTCTCCCGCTCGACGTGGGTCAGCGCATCCCCGGTGTAGCTGGCGTCCGGGAAGCTGGAGGCGACGTAGTTGAGGAAGGTAAGGAACTCCCAGCAGCAGTCCTCCTTCAACATCCGCGCCGCGTACTCTTCGCGGAAGTGCTGCGCCACGTACGCAAAGGCGCGCACGGTCACGTCCTTCGGTACCTCCACACCGTAGTCCGCGGCGCGCGCCAGCCCGTGGAGGATGTAGAGCGTCATGTACGGAGACGGAGGCCCGCCCGGCCACCACGGGAACCCGCCGCTCTGTGTCTGCGCCTTACGCAGCTTCGCCAGCGACGCCTCGCGCTCCGCTCGGGCGATCTTCGGATCGAGCACGTTCACCAGATCGCTCGGCGCGCCGTCCACAATCCCGCCCCGCGAAAGCGCCAGCCACGGCGTCTCCTCCAGCGCCATCTTCCGGTTCGGATCGGCGGCGTCCCAGGTCTCGAGCTGGGTCTTGCGGGCGGAGAGCTTCTTCGACATCGCCGCCACTGCCGGGTACTGGTCGTACAAGGAGCTGAGGATCCCCGTGGAGACGAAGCGGTTCAGCGTCTGCTCGGTACACTCATAGGGGTAATTCACGAGGTACGGGAGCGCATTGAGCACCTGGTAGAAGAGCTGCCCGTCCAGGCTCACGACCAGTTGCTCGTTGATCCGCGTGGGGTCGTCGTCCTTCGCCATGTCGGGGAACGACAGCACCCGCCGGTCCGCGTTCTTCAGCGTGACGAACCGCGACTGCACGAGGTGCATCCGGCTGGGGAGCACGGGCAACGGGCGCAGCTCGCCGTCCGACAGGTCCCCGCTGGTGGCGGTCACCCGGAAGGCCACGCTCCCGGTCCTCCTGGGCGCGACGATCGGGAACGTCAGCCGGGCACCCTTCGCCGCCTCCGCGCGGAACGGCACGGTGGCCTTCTTCGCGTCGAATCCGAACTCGGAGAGCACGCTCTGCTGCGTCTCCGTGTCCACGATGTCGAAATGGACCGTCCCCTCCAGCGCCGCGTCCGAGGCGTTGTTCACCACCACCGCGAGCTCGGCCTGATCGCCCTCGCGCAGGAACCTGGGCACGTAAGGCCGCACCATCAGATCCTTCACGCTGCGGGTCTTCCGCTGCACAGAGCCGCCGCGCAGATCCTTCGTCACCGCGTGGACCCACACGTCCCATCCGGTCACCGAGTCCGGCACGGTGAACTCGATCGTCGCCGAACCGTCGGGCTGCAACAGAAGGTGCGGCGCCCAGAACGCCGTCTCCGCGAACTGTGTGCGCACGGGCCCGGGTTGCGCGCCTCCGCCCGCGCGACCGCCCAGGTCCTTGTCCACCGCGGCCGCCGGTGTCTGCGCCATAAGCAGCGCGCCCTTCCCCACTCCGGTGTTCCCGGCCGCCGTCACCGACCCGGCGGCCTGCTCCTCGCGGTCCACCCGCATCGCCTTCTTCTCCAGGTCCGGCGCGGCGCCGGGAGCCCCGAAGGCGCGCATCCTCCGCGAGCGGATGCCCGGCCCGCCGACCCCGTAGTCCTCGTAGAAGCGCAGCACGTCCCCATCCAGCGACGGCGCGCCGGGAATCTCCGGCCACGCGCGGCGGGAGATCCACTGGCCGTAGCTCTCGCCGAAGCTGGTGCGCAGCGGCGGCTCGCCCACCCGGCTGGGCCACAGCCCGCTGGTGGACGGCGGCGTGTGCGGCGCAAAGGCGTCGAGCGCTTCGTCGTACATGTACGCGAGCAACTCCGCCGCGCCCGCCCCGGGATTCGCCCCGTCGGGACCGCGCACCGTCACCCGCCAGGTCTCCTTCGCGCCGGGGCGGATCTTGTCGCGGAAGGTGGCGAACTCGACCTTGAGCTCGCGGTCGTCCCACGGCACGAACACGTTGACCGCGTCGTGCAGAAGCTGGTGATCGCGCACCAGCGTGGCGGTGACGGTGAACCCGCCGCGATCGGCTTCCGTGATCGGAACGGTCACGATGGCCGGGTCCTTTCCGCCGCGCACTTCGCGGCGGCTCACCCGCCGGCCCGCGCGGTAGACCTCCACGACCATCCGCTGGCCCTCGAAGCCCGTGCCCGCGAACACCTGCACCTGTTCGCCCACCTTCGCGCTCGAGCGCTGCGCCAGAAGGAGCTGCGGCACGGCGATCCGCGTCTGCGCGTTGGCCACTACGAAGGTCCGGAAGGTCTCCGCGGTCGCGCCGAAGTCGTCCTGCGTCCGGTACCGGATCCGGTAGGCGCCGGGAGCGAGCGCCGGCACCTCGATCGCCGCGAGGCCCTTGTCGTCGTGGACCACCACGCCGCCGGCCTTCTTCGCGCCGTCCTTCCACGACGCGAGGATCCGGTCGATGGGGACCTTCGACGCCCAGCGCGGCTGGAGGCGATCCCCGGGCGTACGGACCTCGGGCTGTCCTTCGGGACGTGACGTACCGGATTCCGGCCCGGGGACGGGTTGTTCGGACGGCATCAAAGGCCGAGGCGGCGCCTCGAGCGCGAACACTTCCCAGCTCCCCTTGCCTGCGCGTGGCGTCCCGTTGAGATCGCTGCGGAACAGCTCGAACGCCTCCGGCCGGCCCGCGGTGAAGAACGCCGGCTCCTGGCGGATCTCCCCCTCCACCGACACCCAGCCCAGCCGGAAGGTCCGCGACGCGCTCCGCGTCTCCCCGCCTTCGTCGGTGACGTCCGCGGTCACCTCGTACAGGTAGCTCACCGCGCGATCTGCGTCGGTCTTCGGCTCCTCTGCCTCGGGGGTGAAGACGATCCGGAATTGGCCCTGCTCGTCGAGCGGTGCGGTCCCGGTGGCGAGGATCCGCGGAGCCTCGGGCGGCGGTAGCCACCACGCGCCCCACCACCACGGGAACACCGGAGCGCGCGTCACCCGCCAGCGCACCGTCCCGTTCACCACCGGGAGGCCGAAGTAGTACGTCGCTGTTCCCGTGAAGGTCGCCGGCTTGTTCAGCCGCAGCGCGCCCTCGGCCTCGCCCAGCTCGGCGTTGAAGGTGGGCCGCTTGTACTCCTCCACCCGGACCGTGGCCCACCCGTCGGGCGTGCTCTGTAGGGACCACTGCCCCAGAAGCCGGCCGGCCGGAAGCGTGAACTCGCCCGAAGCGGATCCGAACTCGTTGGTGGTGAGCTCCTTCGTCTCGATCGTCTCGCCGTTGGCGTCCACCAGCCGCACCGACACCTTCGACCTGCGCAGCACGTGGTAGCGCGCCTGCTCCCCCGAGCCCTCGAAGGCGATCACCTTGAACAGGAGCTTCTGGTTCGGCCGGTAGATGCTGCGGTCGGTGTAGATGAGCGCCGACGCGTGGATCGGCTCCTGCTCGACATCGCCGAAGTAAAGCCCATGCGGATCCACGGCGATCTGGTCGCCCTGCCGCACCAGCACGAAGTACGACTCGAAACGGCGCCCGCCGGAACGGCGGAAGGTGACGGTGCCATCCCGCCCGGTCCGCTCGCGATCCACGACGTGGTGCCCGCGCTGATAGTCGTACTGGTAGAGCGACACCTCCGCGCCGGACACGAGCTCGCCGGAGCCCGCGCGCGCGACCGTCACCTCCACCGAGCCGTCCGCGTCGTTGCTGCGTGAGATCGCCGCGAGATCGGTGACGATGACGTTGAGCCCGGAGATCCGGTTGGCGTCGGGTTGGAAGTCCTGCCGTGCGCTGGCGAGGATCACATACAGCCCGGGCCGGCTCAGCGGCGGGGTCGAGTACGTCTGGTGCATTTGGAAATCCGGCGTGGCCGGCAGCGGCACGGTCCACTCGGCCACGGGCCTTTTGCCCAGAAACGTCTCGAACTCCCGGTAGCCGGGCAGAAGGTTGTAGTCCTTCGCGCTGGCGATCCGCTGCAGAAGATCCACCGGGTAGGCGCGGAAGGAGAGCGCGCCGAGGTTCTTGTGGGTGATCCGGATCGACCGCTGGCCGGGGCCGTCCTGGAGCATCGACTCCAGGTGGTAGTCCGGCGCTTCGATCGACTTCTGGATCGACAGGCACACCTGCGCCCCCACGCTGCCGGCGAACTTCGCCGCGCCGCGGGACGCGGTCTGATGCGCGCGCACCAGCATCCCGTCCGCCTGCTGGAAGTTCGCCAGGGTGGCCATCCCCATCGACCACCAGGGGCGATCGGCCACGTTGTCCACCGCCGCCTGCGCGTCCTCGCGGATCGCCCGGTGGCGGTCCGGGTCCGAATCCGCCGAAAAGAGCCGCCGCAGCCGCTCGAGGTGCGCCTCCAGCGCCGCCTCCTTTTCGCCGCGCGCGCGGTGCCACGCCTCCAGGTCGCCCAGCGCGGCGGCGATCTTCACCAGCGGGTGGACCTCGGGCGAGGTGAAGTCCACCTCTTCGGCCCACGCCGGCTCCGCACGCAGCAGCGCCGCCCAGTCGAGCCGGTAGAGGTCCTGGTGGTGCTCGGGCCGCCAGCCGGTGGTGTCCGCGAGGTGCTCCACCCGAAGGTAGGTCACCGCGTCGCGCAGCGTGTCCCGGATCCCCGCCGGATAGTTGTTGGGCCGCACGTACTCGGAGAGCGCAGAGACCGGCTCCTCGCCGAGCGCCTCGCGGAGGTCCCACACCTCCTGGTAGGCGCGCTGAATCTCCTCGGCGAGCTGGTCCATCGTCCACGCCTTGAGGTCGACGGGACCTGTGGCCTCCACCTTCTCGCGCTGACGGATCTCCCACTGATACGCCTGCGCGTAGGTGGCGACGGTCCGCGCGTAGAACAGGTTCACCACCGATCGGTAGACCGGCGCGCGCGGCCACGGCTCCTCCTTCAGCCACCGCACCTGGGTCTCGTAGCCGTGCAGGCCGATCCGCAGCTGGGTCGCCTTGATCAGCGCCCGCGTCCACTCGTCCTCGTCGCGGAGCTCTTTGGCGCGTTCAAGCCGGTCCTCGGTGGCGGCAAGCGCCTCCTCAAACTTCTGCTCGCTGACCAGCTGATCGATCTGTTGCCAGCTCTTGATCATCGCGGGATCCACGTGGCGAAAGGTGATGACGCCCGCGTCGGCCACGCCGGCGTCGGCGTCCGTGGGAACGGGCCGCCGGTCGGTGACCACCTCCGGGATGTTGGTGCAGCCGAAGAGCAGAAGGCCGAACGCCCCCAGAACGATTCCCTGCCTGGACATGGCGGGCAGTGTAGACGCCCGGGCGCGGGGCTTCGTTCCCAATCAGGCGGGCTGCGCACGCCGCCGGAGGCCCACCACGTAGACCTCCATCGACGCGCCACGGGTCGCCTCGGGACGGACGATCTTCACGTCCTCGAAGGCCGCCTTCACGGCTTCGCGGAAGGTTTCGAAGTCACCGCCCATGAACAGCTTGGCGACGAACGCGCCGCCTGGCCGGCCGCGCGATTTCGCCAGCTCCAGCGCGCGCATCGCCAGCCTCAGGCTGCGCGCTTCGTCGGTGGTCTTGATCCCGGTCGTCTTGGGCGCCAGGTCCGAGACCACCACGTCGAACGGGCCGTCGTAGAGCTCGGCCAGCTTCTCCTCGAAGTCGTCCGCCAGTACGTCCAGCGCAGCGGTCGTCACCTGCGGCTTGCCCAGCGGACGAATCGGGACCAGGTCGATGCCGATCACGCGCCCCTGAGGGCCAACGGCGTCCGCGATTACCTGCAGAAACCCACCCGGCGCCGCGCCGAGATCCAGAACCTTTCCGCCCTTCTTGAACACGGAGAAGCGCCGCGTGATCTCTTCGATCTTGAACGCCGAACGCGCGCGAAACCCCTCGCGCTTCGCCTTCTCGAAGAAGTGATCCTTCGGCCTGTAGGGCTTGCCCATGTCCAGCGGCGTCCCTACCATTCGACACCGTCCGCGCAAAGGCGGCCCGCAGCATCAGGGGCGCGGACGGTCCGGAGCAGCGTTCGCTCCGACCGGAGGACACATGAGGTCGCTCAGTGTGGCAGCGGCAGTGGCGCTCACGGTGCTCGCCGCGGCCGGCGCGATCGGCTGCTACGCGAAGATGCGGCAGCTCCGCAGCGAAGCCAGCTGGCTGCTCGAACGCGGCAGCGCCCAGGGTCAACAGTACGCCGATACCTTCGATGACGCCGCGGCCGAACAGCAGCTGGCCACGCTGAAGCAGCGCCGCGCGGTGCTGGACCGCGTCGCGCTCTGGCAGCGGGGGCAGCTTCTGCTGATCCTGCTCGCGGTGATCTCCGCCTTCTGCAGCTACTTCCTGTACCTGTTCGCCCGGCTGCGCGCCGCTCTCGAAGAGGCGAACGCGGGGGTCGAACAGGAGCACCTGAACGTGGACGCAGAACGGCTCGCCTCCGGCAGGCAGAAGCCCTCATGGGCCGGCGGGCGCGCACCCTGAGCTCCGCCCCCGCCCGTCCCGACACCCGGCATCGGCGGTACCTCGAGCGTAATCCACTGTCGCACGACGCCGATCCGCGAGGGCACGCGTCCCGACAGCGCGGCGGCACCTCGGGCCTGGTCCACAGCTGCACGGCGCCAATCTGCGAAGGCGCACGCTCCGCTGGGAGGCGCGCACAGAACATGAGCCCCGACGCGCGGCCGCACGAAGCAGCCACAGACTCCCGGCGTCAGATCACCCCTTCGTCGGAGCCTGATTGCCCGTTGGCGCCGCGCCGGCCTCGGTGCCCGCGCCGTCCGCGCCCGCGGTGTTCTGGTCGATCACATCCCCCTTCGAGGCGTTCTTCACGCCCTCGAAGAGTCGGATGTAGCGAGTGTCCGCGAAGTCCTTCGTGCGCTCGGGCCTGATCCGCGCCGCCGCCTCCCGGGAGATCAGCGCCTGGAACACGCGCGTCCGCGGGTCCGCCTTGTCCACTGCCCACACCGTGATGGTGGAGACGATCGGGCACTGCTGGGCGGTCACCGCCGCGACGTAGCTCGCCTCCTCCTCCAGCTGGGAGACGTTCTCGTTGGCCCAGTTCACGTACACCACCGCGTGCGGCTCGCTGGTGTCGACGATCACCTTGCTCAGCCGCCCCGCCACGGCGCCGGTGGCGAGCGCCTCCTTGAGGTTCGCCTCGCAGATCGACTTCAGATCGCCCGCGGCCTCACCCTTCTTGACCGCTGCCATCATCTCCTTGAGGTTGTAGTGCGCGTCCTTGGCGATCGCCGGGTTCTGCCGCTCGGGCTTCATCGCCTGGACGCGGGGATCCTCCATTGCCTTCTGCCAGTGGCGGAACATCTTGAATTCCTCCTGCGTCATCTCGATGGGCGTGGAGGCGAAGGCGACGATGGGAAGAACGACCACAAGGAACGACAGACGACGCATGCAGGTTCTCCAATGAAGCGGGCGGCGCATAATAGGATCTCGTTGCGAGGTTTCCATGCCGGGATGCGGGAAATGTGGCCGGAGGCTGGACATCGTCGGAAATCAGGTCGGTCGCCGGGATACCTGCCCGGGCTGTGACGCAGAGCTGCATGCCTGCATCCACTGCCGCCACTTCGATCCGGGCGTGGCCAAACAGTGCAAGGAGCCCTTCGCCGAAGTGCCCATGGACAAGGAGAGCGCCAACTTCTGTGAGCTCTTCCAGATCGGCGACGGCGGCCAATTGGCCGGTGCAGAGCGGGAGGCCCTGCTGAGCGCCGCGGAGGCGTTGTTCAAGAAGAGGTAGCGCGCCGGCGCACCACCCCGGCCAGCACCAGCGCCGTCCACGCGGCGATCGCCCCCTGCCC
>JADGHL010000022.1 GCA_019686135.1 Myxococcaceae bacterium
GCGAACAGACGAGGGAGCTCCCCATGAAGACTGCAATCCAGGCACTCATCTTGATCACCTCCGGCGTCGTTTTCACCGGCTGTGGCAACCCCGCCCTCCGCTACGTGGGGCTGTACTCCGGCACGGGGACGATGACGATGTCGTTCGACTCGTCGTCCGGCCAGCAGAGCGGCACGCGCCAGCTCGCGGGAAACGTGAACCTCCGCGAGGGGGTATCCAGCGACCTGGTCTACGACGACAGTGAGTGCCAGATCCCCTTCAACATGGATGATGCCGACAGCGCTTCGCTGGTCCCCGGTGCCTCGTGCACCGGAAGCGCTGACGGTGCCACCGCGACCCTCACCTACACCAACGGCTTCATCAGGTTCGACGAGAAAATCGTGACGGTGACCCTGAACGCGACCGTCACCGTCACCAAGAACGGCGCGACCGTCGTCGGCACGATGACGGAGGATCTGACGCTCACCCGGTTGACGAAGTAGGCCGGGCTCCAGCCGGCCGATGCCCCGGTGCTCACCGAGCGCCGGGGCTTTTCTCTTGCGGCGCTCGCGATCGGCGGCATTGTGCGCCGGATGAAGAACCTGCTCATCGTTCCGCTCGTGGTGATGTGCGGCTGCGCCGCTCAGAACGAGGCGAAGCGTTCGGACGGGCCTCCCGAGGGGGCCACGGCCGATGCTCCCGCAGGTTCCGCGCAGGCGGCGGTGACGCCGGCAGCGCCGAAGAAGACCACGCTCTACCCGGAGACGCGCGTCGAGGACCTGGTCGACACCGTCCACGGGAAGAAGGTCCGGGATCCCTACCGCTGGCTGGAGAATGAGAAGTCGCCCGAGGTCCAGGCGTGGATGAAGGCGCAGGACGCGTTCGCGCGCCAGCGGCTGCACGCGCTCCCGGAGCGCGAGGCGCTCGCGAAGCGGTTCCACGAGCTCTTCTACGTGGATTCGGTGAACGTCCCCGTGCTGCGGCTCGTGCCGGGGAAGAAGGGCCAGGCGCCCACGCGGCGGTTCTTCTACACGCGCACGCTCGCCACGAAGGAGAAGGCGATCCTCTACGTGAAGGACGGCGACGATGGGCAGGAGCGCGTACTGCTGGAGCCGAACACCTGGAGCGCGGACAACACCATCTCGCTGGGCGGCTGGTATCCGTCGTGGGACGGCCGGAAGGTCGCCTTCAAGAAGAAGCCGAACGCGGCGGACGAGGCGACGATCCACGTCATCGACGTGGAGTCCATGCAGGTCAGCGACGTGGACGTCATCCCCGGCGGCAAGTACGCCGAACCGTCCTGGTCGCCGGACTCGAAGGGCTTCTATTACGAGTGGCTGCCCACCGACCCAGGCATCCCGGTCGACGCGCGGCCGGGGTACACCGAGATCCGCTACCACGCGCTGGGGACGGATCCGGAGACGGACGTGCCGATCCACCCGCGGACCGGCGACCCGAAGACCTTCCTCGCACAGTCGCTCTCGCGCGACGGCAGGTACCTCTTCGTCTACGTGCTGCGCGGCTGGAGCGAGAACGACGTCTACGTCAAACGGTTGAAGCCGGGCGTGGTCCCGCCCGCCGCCGAGAGCGGAAAGAACTTCACGCTGATCGCCCGGGGGCAGGATGTCCGCTACCTGGTCGGCGAGTGGAAGGACCAGCTGTACATCGCCACCGACGAGGGTGCGCCGAAGCAGCGCATCTTCAAGGTGAGCGCGGCGAAGCCGGAGCGGAAGAACTGGAAGGAGATCGTCCCCGAGGACTCGGAGGCGTCGCTGCAGAGCTTCAACATCGTAGGGAACGCGCTGGTGCTGCAGTACCTGCACAACGCCTCCAGCGAGCTGCGCGTGCACGGGCTGGACGGCAGGCTGCTCCGGAAGCTGGAGCTGCCCGCGATCGGCAGCGCCACCAATGCGTACGGGCTGGAGGACGTGGACGACGCCTACTTCCAGTTCTCGTCCTTCACCGTGCCCAAGCAGGTCTACCGGACGTCCATCCGGAGCGGGAAGACGGAGCTGTGGGCGAAGGTGGAGCTGCCCATCGATCCTTCCCCGTACGTCGTGGAGCAGGTCTGGTACCCGTCAAAGGACGGGACGAAGATCTCGATGTTCCTCGTCCACCGCAGGGACGCGAAGCGCGATGGGCAGAACCCGGTGCTGCTCTACGGGTACGGCGGCTTCGACATCTCGCTCACGCCGTCGTTCATGTCGTCGCTCTATCCCTGGCTGGAGGCCGGCGGGATCTACGCGATGCCGAACCTGCGCGGCGGCGGCGAGTACGGCAAGGCGTGGCACGACGCGGGCCGCCTGGACAAGAAGCAGAACGTGTTCGACGACTTCATCGCCGCGGCGGACTACCTGGCGAAGGAGGGGTGGTCGCGGCCTTCGAAGATCGCCATCTGGGGCGGTTCCAACGGCGGCCTGCTGGTGGGCGCGGCGATGGTGCAGGCCCCTGAGAAGTTCGGCGCGGTGGTGTGCGCGGTACCGCTGCTCGACATGGTGCGCTACCACCTCTTCGGCAGTGGCCGGACGTGGATCCCGGAATACGGCAGCGCCGAGGACCCGAAGCAGTTCGAGTATTTACTCGCGTACTCGCCGTACCACGGGATCAAGCAGGGCACCAAATACCCGGCCCTTCTGATGGAGAGCGCAGATCACGACGACCGCGTCGACCCGATGCACGCGCGCAAGTTCGTGGCGGCGATCCAGGCGGCCTCCGCCGGCGACGCGCCCGCGTTGATCCGGATCGAACGCAACGCCGGCCACGGGGGCGCGGATCAGGTCCGTCAGACGATTGACCTCTACGCCGATCAGTTCGCGTTTCTGATGCACCAGTTCGGTATGACGCCGGCGGCGCCTCGTGCCGCCAGCCAGGGGAGCGCGCACTGATTCCGCCCGCCGCGGAATCGGGGCGGCGGGGAACACGGGTAGCAGGAAACCTTGTTGTAGGATCGCTCGCGGGCATCTGGGTCCGTGGCGTGACTAACGTTGTCCCGGAAGGGGAATCCAAAGCATGTTCTTCGGTAGAGACGAGAAGAAGGAGAAACGCGCGCAGACCGTGCCTCTCCTTCCTCTGCGCGACATCATCGTCTTCCCCCACATGGTCGTGCCGCTCTTCGTGGGGCGCGAGAAGTCGATCGCGGCGCTCAAGGACGCGGTTGCCCACAAGGGGCCGGACGACAAGGCGATCATCCTCCTTGCCGCCCAGAAGAAGGCCAAGACGAACGACCCCACGCCGGACGACATCTTCCACTTCGGGACCATCGGCCACGTGATCCAGCTTCTGCCGCTCCCGGACGGGACGGTGAAGGTGCTGGTGGAGGGCGTGCGTCGGGCGAAGATCAAGAAGTTCCAGCCCAACGATGCGTTCTTCCTCGTCGAGGTGGAGGACGTCGAGGAGCCTCTGGAGAAGAGCGTGGAGATCGAGGCGCTGGTGCGCTCGGTCCACTCCGTCTTCGAGGCGTTCGTGAAGCTGAACAAGCGGATCCCGCCCGAGATGCTGATGCAGGTCTCCAGCATCGACGATCCGGCGCGGCTCTCGGACACCATCGTCGCGCACCTCTCCCTCAAGCTGAACGACAAGCAGGCGCTGCTCGAGACCGAGTCGCCGGCGAAGCGGCTGGAGAAGCTCTACGAGCTGATGCAGGGCGAGATCGAGATTCTCCAGGTCGAGAAGAAGATCCGCACCCGCGTCAAGAAGCAGATGGAGAAGACCCAGAAGGAGTACTACCTGAATGAGCAGATGCAGGCCATTCAGAAGGAGCTGGGTGAGCGCGACGAGTTCAAGAACGAGATCCAGGAGATCGAAGAGAAGCTGAAGAACAAGCGGATGAGCAAGGAGGCCACGCTCAAGGTCAAGAAGGAGCTGAAGAAGCTCCGGATGATGAGCCCGATGAGCGCCGAGGCCACCGTCGTCCGCAACTACATCGACTGGATCCTCTCGTTGCCCTGGTACGAGGAGACGAAGGATCGGCTCGACGTGATGGAGGCGGAGAAGGTCCTCAACGAGGATCACTACGGCCTCAAGCGCGCCAAGGAGCGCATCCTCGAGTACCTCGCGGTGCAGCAGCTGGTGCAGAAGCTGCGCGGCCCCATCCTCTGCTTCGTGGGCCCGCCGGGCGTGGGGAAGACCTCGCTGGCGCGGTCGATCGCGCGGGCCACCGGCCGCAAGTTCGTGCGCCTGTCGCTGGGCGGCGTGCGCGACGAGGCGGAGATCCGCGGCCACCGGCGCACGTACATCGGCGCGATGCCGGGGAAGATCATCCAGTCGCTCAAGAAGGCCGGATCCAACAACCCGGTCTTCCTGCTGGATGAGATCGACAAGATGTCCACCGACTTCCGCGGCGATCCGTCGGCGGCGCTGCTGGAGGTGCTGGACCCCGAGCAGAACGCGACCTTCAACGACCACTACCTGGATCTCGACTACGACCTGTCGAAGATCATGTTCATCTGCACGGCCAACACGATGCACAGCATCCCCGGGCCGCTGCAGGACCGCATGGAGGTGATCCGGATCGCCGGGTACACCGAGGCGGAGAAGATGTCGATCGCCCGGCGCTACCTGATCCCCAAGCAGAAGGAGGCGAACGGGCTGGGCGATCTGAACGTCACCGTTACCCCGAAGGCGATCCGCACCGTCATCAACCGCTACACCCGCGAGTCCGGCGTGCGCTCGCTGGAGCGGGAGATCTCCGCGATCTTCCGCAAGGTCGCGCGCGACGTGCTCCGCAACGGCAAGCGGGAGATCCGGGTCGATAGCCGGCAGGCGATGAAGTACCTCGGCGTGCCGCGCTACCGCTTCGGCGTCGCGGAGAGCGAGGACCAGGTCGGGATCGTGATGGGCCTGGCGTGGACGGAGATGGGCGGTGAATTGCTCACCACCGAGGCCACGGTGATGCCGGGCAAGGGCAAGCTGATCCTCACCGGCCAGCTCGGCGAGGTGATGCAGGAGTCGGCCCAGGCGGCGGTCAGCTGGGTCCGCGCGCGCGCGGACAAGTTCCGGCTCGCCCGGAAGTTAGCCGAGACCAACGACCTGCACATCCACCTGCCCGAGGGCGCCATCCCCAAGGACGGCCCGTCCGCCGGCGTCACCATGTGCACCGCGCTGGTCTCCGCGCTCACCCGCATCCCGGTCCGCAAGGACGTGGCGATGACCGGGGAGATCTCCCTGCGCGGCCGCGTGCTGCCGATCGGCGGGTTGAAGGAGAAGGTGCTGGCCGCCCACCGGGCGGGGATCAAGACCGTGCTGATCCCGAAGGCGAACAAGAAGGATCTGCGCGACATCCCGAAGAAGGTGCGGCGCGCGCTGCGCATCGTCCCGGTGGAGTACGTGGACGAGGTGCTCCGCGAGGCGCTGGTGCTGGAGAAGCCGGAGGAGTTCGGCGTTCCCAAGCCGGCGCCGGTCGCTGCGACGGTGGGCGCGGCGGCGGCAGGCGAGACCGGCGGGGCGTCGGCCTAGCGGGCGGCCGGGCCGCGGTCCAGCCCGCGTACGCAGATGCGGCCACGGGGCCTTGAGCGGGATAGCATCCCCGCCGAGGCTTCACGAGTGACGCTCAAACACTTCGTGCTCATCGCGGCGCTGACCCCGGCGGCGGGCTTTCTCGCCGCGCGGAGCGGGGCGGAGGAGGATGAGGTGCTCTCGCTCGCGCTGGTGGCATCGCTCGCCGGCGCCGCGGGGCTGCTCATCCGCGAGCTCGAGGCGAGCGGAGATGACTGAGGCCGCCGTGGTCACGCGCGCCCGACTGATACCGCTGTTGCTGCTCCTTTCCGCGTGCGGGCGGTGCGGGTTCCAGGAGGACGGCGGCGTCAAGATCGTCGTCCCCGCGATGCCCACCACCCTGGACTGGAACACGTCCGATCCGACGAGCTGGGTGAACTACCCGGTGATGCTGGCCACCATGCGCGGGCTCACGTCGCTCGGGCCGGACAACACCATCCGACCGGGCCTGGCGTCGTCGTGGACGCGCGAGCGCACGCCCGAAGGTCACGAGGCTTACACCTTCCAGTTGCGCCGCGACGTGCGCTGGTCGGACGGCGCGCCGCTGGTGGCGCAGGACTTCGTCCTGGGGTGGCGGCGCGCGGCGGTGGGCAAGGAGCGTGGCGAGGTGGCGGACGTGCTCGGCGCGGAGCCAGTGCTGGCGGCGATCGCCCGCGGCGCGCCGAAGGAGGAGGTCGACGCGCTCCTCGAGGGGCTCGAGGTCCGGGCCCTCGACGCCCACACGCTGCGGATCGTGCTCACGCGTCCGCGCAGCTACTTTCTGGCGCGGATGGCGAACGTCTACCTCTTCTTCCCCGCGCCCTCCGCCCAGCTCGCGGGCAAGAGCGAGGAGGAGATCCGCGCGTACTTCGAGCGGCCACAGGACGGGCACCCGGTGTCGCTGGGGCCGTGGCGCGTGGAGGCCTGGGACCGCGCCGGCGAGCGCATCCGGCTGGTGCGGAACCCGGTTTCCGCCTTCGCTCCCGCGCCGATCGACGGCTTCGTTCCGCCGGAGCGGGTGACGCTGTTGCGTTCGGAGATCGGCCCCGCGCTGTTCGAGCGCAACCGCGTGGGGTTCGTCTTCGTCGACAGCGCGATCGCGCTGCAACAGGCGCCGACGGCCGACCTTCAGCGCCGCGAGCTGCTGTCGACGTACTTTCTGGGCTTCAACACCGAAAGGCCGCCGATGGACCGCGCCGAGGTCCGCCGGGCGATCGCCCAGGCGCTGGATCGGGACGCTCTTCTCCAGGGGCTGCTCCCGGCGGCGCGACCCACGCGCACGCTCCTGCCGCCGGACCTCCCCGGGGCGATGAGCGCCGAGGACGAACGGCGGCTCGTGACGTACGACCCCGAGGCGGCGAGGCCGGTGCTCCGCGCGGTGGACCGCCCCTTGAGGCTGGTATTCAAAGCGGGCGAGTCCTTCATCCCCGAGGTGGCGATCGCCGAACGGATCCGCGCGCAGTTGGCGAAGGTGGGCGTGAAGGTGGAGCTGGACGCGCGGTACGACTTCTCCGCGGAGCTGGCGCGCCGCGGCCCGGATGCGCGGCGCACGTTCGATCTCTACCTGCGGCGGATCGGCGCGGACTACGCGCACCCCAAGACGTTCTTCACGCTGTTCGAGCGCAACGGGAACCACCAGACCGGCTGGGAGACGTGCGATGGCGGAACGTCCATCCGCCGCTTCGAGGCGCTGCTCGCGCAGGGCGATGCCGCGGCCGATCCGGAGACCGCGCGCCGGGCGTACACGGCGGCCCAGCTGCTCCTGCTCCGCGAGGAGGCGGTGATCGTCCCGCTGTACCACCCGGACCGTTACTACCGGCGCCAGAGCGGGCTGCGCGGCGTGGAGGTGGATCCGTTCAACTTCATCTCGCTGGGTGACCTGCAGGTCCGAAAGGACGCCCGATGATCCGCGCCGTGGCCCTCCGCGCGCTGCGGCAGCTGGCGATCGTCCCGATCGTGGCGGTGGCCTCGTACTTCCTGATGGCGGCGCTGCCTCTGCAGATCGACGACGAGAGCAAGCGGGCGCTGCCGGCGGATCTGGTCGCCTCCTACCGGAAGGATCTCGGCCTCGGCGAGCCGCTGGGCGTGTTGCGGCCGTGGGAGAAGCTCTTCGCCGGCGAACGGCTGGGCACCAGCGCCCAGGGCGTCACCGGAGCGGAGATGCTGGAGAAGCTCGCGGGCAGCGTCGGCGTGGGCCTGATGGCGCTGGCGCTCGCGCTCGTCTGGGCGTTCGCGTGGGCGCTCGTCCGGGTTCTCGTGGTCGAACCGCGTTCTCCCGGCGCGTCCGACGTCGTGCCGGCGATCGCCTTCGGCACGCCGGTGTTCATCCCGGCGCTTCTGCTCGTTCCGGCGGTGGCGGAGGCGGGGTACCTGTTGCCGGAGCTGGCCGCGGCGCTGGTGATCTCCATCTGGCCGGGCGTGTTCCTCGGGTCCCTTCTGGCGGATGGCCTGGGCGACGAGCTCCGCCGGGATTACGTGCGCACCGCGAAGGGCAAGGGGCTGGCCGCCCATGAGGTGCTTCGTCGGCACGTTCTACCGAACGTCCTGCCGGTGTTGCTGGATGCGCTCGGACCCGTGGCCACCGCGCTCCTTGCGGGATCGTTCGCGGCGGAGCGCGTGCTCGGGCTGCCGTACTTCGGCCAGCTCTACGTGGTGGCGGTGCTCCAGAAGCAACTGGCGGTCGTGGTGGTGGCGACGACCCTCTTCGCGTCGGTGCTGGTGGTGGTGACCGTGGCGGTGGAGCTGGTGCGGGCGTTCGTCGATCCCCGGTCGCGCGAGGAGCGGACGGCGTGAAGCGGCGCGTGGCGTTCGTCGGCCTGGGCCTCCTCGCTCTTCTGTGGGGGACGTCGTTCGTCTTCGGGCGGCTCGCGCCCGGTGTGCTGGCCGCGCACTGTCCGTTCGGCCGCGACGTGCTCCGGCCGGATCAGACTGTGTGCGAGCTCTCGTTCGGCGGGCTGTGGGTGTCGCTCGGCATCGGGCTCTCGGCCGGGGCGATCGCGACGATTTTGGGCCTTGTCATCGCCGCCAGTGCGCGCGGGGCCGGCGGCGGCGCCGAGCGGTGGATCCTCCGCTTCGCTGATTCGTTCTTCGCGCTCCCTGACGTGCTGGTGCTGATGGTGATCCAGCTCGCGGGGCAGCTGTTGGGCGACGTCGACCCGGCGCTGAAGGCCTCGCCGCCGGTGTTGATGGTGATCTCCCTGGCGCTCGTCGGCTGGGCGGGGCCCACGCGGATGTTCCGCAACCGGCTCGCGTCGCTGGAGGCGCAGGAGTTCATCGCCGCGGCGCGCGCGCTCGGCAGCTCGCGGGGGCACCTGCTCCGGCGGCACCTGTGGCCCGGCCTCCGGGGCTTCGCGCTCACCGTCTTCCTCAGCCGCGTGCCCGCGGCGATCCTGGCCGAGTCCACCGTCTCCTTCTTCGGGATCGCCCGCATGGAGCCCATGTCGCTCGGTCGCTACCTGGGCACGAGCTACTCGGCGCTCATCTACGAAGACGGCGGGCGCATCGTCCTGCCTGCGTGGGGGTTGCTCATCGCCGTGGTCCTCGCGTCGACGCTCGCCTCGCGCGGCCTTTCCGTCCCCGAGCGTGCCCGGTAGCAAACCAGCCGGGCGGGCAGGGCGCGCGCGCCGGGGATGAGGCCCGAGCGTTCCACGGGTTGCATCAGGGCCGAGGGTGAACGCATGCAGGACACCGAGACCACTTCCAGCACGGAGACGCTTCGCAACGACGACGAGCTCCAGCGTCAGCAGGTCCGCCGCACGGTGCTCCTCGTCGAAGACGATCCGGCGAACCGCGAGTCGCTGGGGGAGATCCTCCAGCTGTGGGGGTACGAGGTGCTCCCGGTCAGCTCCGCCGAGGAGGCGGAGTACGCGGTCCGCCGGCGGCAGCCGGACGTCGCGTTGATCGACGTGTACCTGCCGGGAAAGAGCGGCGCGAGCCTGATGACCCGCCTGCGCGACCGCTTCCCGGACGTGGTGCTGATAGGCATGAGTGGCCTGGGCGATTCGGCGATGGCGCGCACGGTCAAGGGCGTCGGCGCGGACATCTTCATCGGCAAGCCGATCGATCTCGACGCGCTGGCCAGGGCCCTCAAGGCATCCCACACCAGCTGGCACTGAAGGCCACAGGAGGTTGGCGGCCGCGGCCGGATTTGAGACCGTCAGGGCGTGGTCCGTTGCCTGCTGATCGCGATCGTGTGCGCATGCGCGTGGGGCTGCGTGCCCGGCGCGCCGGGTGTCCCCGCCACGCCCACCGGACATCCGGAGCCCGAAGAAACCGCGCCCGATCCCTGCGAGGGCATCGAGGACGTTCCGCCCACCCAGCTATCGCGGCTGACGCCGATCCAGTACGCGAATTCGCTCGTCGATCTGTCGGAGGGAGCGATCGCCCCGCCCCAGCTCCCCGCGCAGATTTCGTCCTACATCACCGAGCTCGAGGTGGAGGCGATCTCCCAGACCTCCCACGACCTGGTCGCCAGGGGGCTGCACCGCGCGTTCATCCCGTGCGATCCCGCGGCCGTCGACACAGCCTCGCAGGACGCGTGCGCGGCCGGCTTCATCGACGCGTTCGGCCTGCGCCTGTTCCGCCGGCCCGTCGCGCCTGACGAGCGGGAGACGCTCCTCGGGTACTACCAGCGGATCGGCACGGACCCGGACATCTCCCCGCCGCCGTCGTTCGACGAGCGGATCGCCGCGGTGGCGGAGGTGATGCTCGCCTCACCCCAGTTCCTCTACGTGCACGACGAAGGGCTCCCTTCGGACGGGCCGCTCCGGCGCACCACTGGCTACGAGCGCGCGGCGAAGCTGTCGTTGTTCCTGTTCGACCGCGCGCCGGATGAAGCGTTGCTCGCGCTCGCGGCCGAAGGCGCGCTCGACGACGACGAGGGCCTGAGGGCCCAGGCCGAGAAGATGGTCCTCGACCCCAGGGCCCGTCCGGTGCTGCGCCGCTTCGCCGCCGCGTGGCTGGGGCTGGAAGCCTCCGGCAGCAGCCCTTCGCTGGAGGACCGCGCGAAGTCGGCGGCCTCGTTCCCGTTCGACTCGCCGGAGCTGCGCTGGGCGATGCGCGAAGAGGTCGAGTCGCTCTACGAGCGCGTGGTGGCCGACGGCGACGCGCGCTTCGAATCGCTCTTCACGACCGCCGACGCGAAGGTGACGCCCGCGCTGGCGGAGCTGTACGGTACAGGCTGGGCGAACGGGTGGACCACGCTCGATGGCCGCCGACGCGCCGGCATCCTCACCCGCGCTGCTTTCCTCGCGCAGTTCGCTGGGCCGGAGGTGACCTCGCCCATCCGCCGCGGCGCGCACCTGTACCGCAACGTGCTCGGGCTGCCGCTGGGGGATCCGCCGCCCGGCGCGAACCTCACGCCGCCTCGTCCGGGCGGCGAAGAGATCCTCACCACGCGCGAGGCGGCCGAGGCTCGGACCTCCAACCCTGCCTGCCAGGCGTGCCACGGGTTCTTCAATCCGCTCGGCTTCGCCTTCGAGCACTACGACGCGATGGGCCGCTGGCGTGACGTGGAGCTCGTGCCCACTGCGGATGGGGACGTGGTGGAACTGCCCGTGAGCTCCCGCACGGAGCAGCGGGCGCCCGGGCTGGAAGGGACGGACGAGGACGCGGTGGCGCTGTCCGCGCGCATCGGTCAGAGCGCGGTGGCGCACGACGCCCACGCCACGCGCTGGTTCAAAACCCTGGTGGGCCGGCCGATCGCCGCCGAGGACGCGTGCACGTTGAAGCGCATCAGGTCCCGCTTTCTCGACACGGGCGATCTCCGCGCGCTCCTGGTCGACGTGGCCACGAGCCCGCCGACCCGCTGGGTGCGCCCGCAACCGGAGGAGGAGTCGCCATGAGACGAAGGATCTTCGGCCGGCGGATCGTCCTCAAGGGCTTCGCCGGCGCGGCGATCGGCCTGCCGCTTCTGGAGCTCACCCACGGCGAGGCCTGGGCGAACGACAACCCGCCGCCGCAGCGGTTCGTCGTCTTCTTCGACCACGGCGGCACGCTCGCCCCCACCGCCAAGGACGGACACAGGTTCGACGGCACAGGCGCCGAAGTGGGCGTGGACGCCTGGTCGCCGCTGGCCACCTCCGAACCGCTGGTGCTGGGGCCGATCCAAGAACCGCTGAAGGGCCTCGAGCCGTACCTGATGGTGCTGCGCGGAATCGACAACCGCGCCGGGCGGAAGGCCACGCCGCTGGATGGAGACCACGGCTTCGACGAGGTCACCGCGCTCACCTGCGCGGATGCGATCCAGTACGGCGGCGGCAGCGAAGCGGCGAAGACCGCGTTCGGGCCGTCCATCGAGACCGTGCTGGCGGAGCGGCTGGCTCAGCGGTCCCCGGTCCCGTTCCCGGCGATCTACCTGCGGGTGGATGGCACCAACTACGGCACGCCCTTCTTCAAGGCGTCGCAGCAGCCGATCGTCGGACAGACCGATCCGGTGGCCGCGTTCGACACGCTCTTCTCCGGTGTGAAGGAGGTGGGCGCCAGCGAAGAGCCGGCGGCGGTGCGGGCGCGCGCGCTGAAGAAGAGCATCCTCGACGGCACCGCGGAGATGCTCACGACCTTCAAGCGTCGGTTGGGCGCGCGCGATCGCCAGACGATCGACGCGCACTTCGAGCACATCCGCGCGCTGGAGGTCCGCGTGGCGCAGCTGGCCGGCCCCATGCTGCCCGGGTGCGAGAAGCCGTCCATGGCGGCGCCGCCGGTGACGCCCGAGGACATCGCGTACGCGCACGCGGACATCGCGGTGGCGGCGCTGCGCTGCGGGCTCACGCACGTGGTGGGCTACGACCTCTGCGACCTGGAGACGCTGTGGTTGAACCCGCCCTACAGAGATCCGAGCGGTTCGCCGCACGGGCTCGGCCACACCGGCGGGACCTGCGGCCCGGACGGGCCGGATCACGCGGTGATGCAGGCGTGGATCGACACGATGATCCAGAACCGGCGCTGGCGGATGACCATCCTGCGCCGGGTGATGGACGCGCTGGCGGCGATCCCCGAAGGCACCGGAACGCTGCTCGACCATTCGCTGATGCTGTGGACCAGCGAGTTCTCCAGCCCCTTCGCGCACAGCGCGAGCGACGTCCCGGTGCTCCTCGCCGGTGGGACCAGCGGACGGTTCCGGATGGGCCGCCACCTCAACTTCAACCAGAAGGCGCTGACCGATCCGCTCACCCGCGAGTACGAGACCAAAACCTCGCTCCACAACCTCTACACGTCGATCCTCAACGCCTTCGACTACCCGGACGAACACTTCGGAAACGACCAAGCGTACGTCCCCGGGCCGCTGAGCGGGCTGAGCTGAGATCCGCGGGTCACCGCGTGCAGTCGAACAGCACCTTGCCGACGTTCCGGCGCTCCTGCAGGTAGCGGTACGCGTCCGCGCCCTGCGAGAGCGGGAACACCTTGTCCACCCGCGGGGCGATCTTCCCTGCCGCGTAGAGATCCAGCAGCCGGTTCAGGTGGCCGCGGAGCAGCGCGGTCTCTCCCCACAGGTGGCCCATGTTCACGCCGGACATGGTGCGGTTGTGGTCCATCAGGCCCAGCGGCGTGAACGGGCGGACCTGCAGGAGCTGCGAGCCCACCCGGAGCAGGTTCCGCCGCTCGCCCGACACCATGTTGGACCAGCCGTAGGCGATGAGCTGGCCCGCGGGCGCGAGCAGCTGGTAGCCCTTCGCCCAGTCGCCACCGCCGAGCGGATCCAGCACGAGGTCCACCCCGCGGCCATGGGTGAGCCGCCGGACCACAGCGGCGTAGTCCTCAGTGCGGTAGTCGATGGGGTGCTGGACGCCGAGATCCCGCAGAAGCGGATGCTTGGCTGCGGACGCGGTGCCGAAGATCTCCACGCCCTCCACCAGGCGGCACAGCTGAATGACCGCGATCCCGACGCCGCCGCCCGCGCCGTGCAGGAGCACCTTCTCGCGCGGCTTGAGGACGTGGACGTGGAACAGCATGTGGTACGCGGTCAGGTAGTTCACCGGCAGCGCCGCCGCGTCGTCGAAGGACATCTGTGGGGGAATCGCCGCGACCTGGGCCTCGGGCAGCACCAGGGTGTCGGCCTGTCCGCCGAAGCGGGGCACGCCCAGCACGCGGTCGCCCGGCCGGACCGAGGTCACCTTCGGGCCCACCGCGTCCACCACCCCGGCCACTTCGTAGCCGACCACCATCGGCGGCTTCGGCGCGTCGGGGTACAAGCCCACGCGCGCGGAGAGGTCCGCGAAGTTGAGCCCGGCGCGCTCCACGCGGATCCGCACCTCGCCTTCACCCGGCGATGGATCGTCCTTCGTCTGAAGCTCCAGCACCTCCGGCCCGCCGAAGCGGGTGATGACCAACGCCTTCATCGATCCTCCCTGCGAATGCACCAATGGGGGGCTTTCTTACTCACATGCGAGCGCATGTGCGGGTTGCGTGTCGGTGCGTCTCACGGAATGCTTCGGACGTGAATGGTCTGGCTCCCGGCTTTTTGATCGCCATGCCCCAGCTCGGCGACCCGAACTTCTCCAAAGCGGTCGTGCTGATGATCCAGCACGGCGAGATGGGGGCGATGGGCCTTGTTCTGAATCGAACCGCTCCTCTGACGCTGCGCGACCTCGCCCGCGGACAGTCCATCACCGTCTCGCCCTCCTTCGAGGACGAGAATGTCTACGTGGGCGGACCGGTGGAGCCGCAGCGGGGCTTCATCCTCCACGACTCGGAGCTGGTGGAGGAGAAGCACGAGGTCCTGCCCGGGCTCTACCTGAGCGTGACCATGGATGCGCTCGGCCCCCTGCTCGCCTCGGACACGAAGGGCCACCGGATCCGCTTCTGCCTGGGCTACGCGGGCTGGGGACCCAAGCAGCTCGAGCGGGAAATCTCGCAGGGCGCCTGGTTGTTCACCGAGGCGTCGAAGCACCAGGTACTGGAAGGCGACCCCGACGGGCTGTGGGACGCCACGGTGCGCGGCATGGGCGTGGACCCCGCCATGTTGCTCCCGGCGAAGGGCGTGAACTGATGCTGAACCCGGAGACGTTGATCGCGCGGATCCGCTCCGCGATGCCGGAGGCGCAGGTCGAGGTGGTGGATACCACCGGCACCGGCGATCACTTCGAGGCGCGGATCGTCAGCACCCGCTTCGAAGGGAAGTCGATGGTCGAACAGCACCAGCTCGTCTACGCGCCCCTGAAGGACCTGCTCGCCACCGGCGAGCTCCACGCTCTGGCGCTCAGGACGTACACGCCCGCGCAGTGGGAGAAGGCTTCGAAGACGTCCGGAGGACAACGATGACCGAACAGCTCAGGGCGCGGCTGGAGCAGGAGACGAAGTCGGCGCCGATCGTGCTGTACATGAAGGGCAACGCGCTGTTCCCCCGCTGCGGGTTCTCGGCGACGGCGCTGCAGGTGCTGCAGAAGCACGGGCAGGTGCGAACGATCGACGTGCTCGCGGAACCCGAGGTGCGCGAGGCGATCAAGGAATTCACCCAGTGGCCGACGATCCCCCAGGTGTTCATCCACGGGAAGTTCGTGGGCGGCTGCGACATCATCCGCGAGATGGACGAACGCGGAGAGCTCGCGGAGCTGGTGGCGAAGGGCGCCTGAGGCGCCGCGCGAACGCATGGACGCGCAAGGGCCCGCGCCGGCGACCGAGGCCGGTCACCAGAGCCTCACCACCTCCACGCTGAACCGGATCGCCGCCTTCCGCGAACGGCACGCGAAGGCGGAGATTGCGCTGTTCTTCACCGCAGGCTTCGTCTTCGACGTCGTCACCCTCGACCGGATCGACAACTGGAAGAACCTGCTGCAGCAGGGACTCTACCTGGTGGTCCTGGGCGGGCTCCTGCTGTTCGAACAGCGCTATCGGCTGACCGGCGACCGCCCACCGCGGGCGCTCGGGCTGTTGTGGCGCTTCCACGAGGACGCGAGCCACTTCCTCATCGGCAGCCTCCTGTCCTCGTTCGCGCTGTTCTTCTTCAAGAGCGCGTCCGGGATCAGCGCCTTCATCTTCTTCGTGGTGATCTTCGGGCTGCTGGTGGCCAACGAGCTTCCGCGCTTCCGCAGCCTGGGGCCGGTGATCCGCTACGGCCTGTACGCGCTCTCGCTCACCTCGTTCTTCTCGTACCTGTTGCCGGTGGTGTTCGGCCGGATCGGGTGGTGGCTGTTCGTGCTCGCGGTGGCGGTCTCGGTAGCGCCGTTCGTGCTGCTGTACCGCAAGGCGGTGGCGTGGGCGGAGGACCGTAAGGTGGCGCTGCGGCAGGTGGCCGCTCCGGCGGCGGCGGTGCAGCTGCTTCTGCTCGTCCTCTACTTCGTGGGGGCGATCCCGCCGGTGCCGCTGTCTTTGCAGTACATCGGCGTCTTCCACGACGTGAAGAACGTGGCCGGCCAGTTCGAGCTCAGCCACGAGACGCCGTCGTGGAAGTTCTGGGAGCGCGGCGACCAGACGTTCCGCGCCCGCCCGGGGGACAAGGTCTTCATCTTCGCCCGGGTGTTCGCGCCGATGACGGTGGGCAAGGGCAACCTGCCGATCGAGTTCCGCTGGTTCTACGACCACCCGAAGCACGGCTGGCAGCCGGCGGGATCGTGGACGTACACCGGGCTGGTGGGCGGCCGCGCCGAAGGCTTCCGGGTGTTCGCGACGCGGAGCGACCCGAAGCCGGGAGACTACCGGGTCGAGATCACCGCGCCGGACGGCCGGGAGATCGGCCGCATCGGCTTCACCGTGGTGGAGGACCACAGCGACGAGCCCCGGGTCTTCGTGGTGGACCGGGGCTGAGCCGCGCGTCGTGCTTCAGCGGCGGCGCGCCTTCGTGCTCTTCGCCGCGGCCCGCTTCGTCGCCTTCTTCTTCGGCTGGCCCCACAAATCGGCCATCCAGGCCTCGACCTCGTCGGGGTCGCTGGGGATGTCGGCGGAGAGGTTGCGCATGCCCTTTTCGGTCACCAGCACGTCGTCTTCGATCCGGACGCCGATCCCCCGGTAGCGCTTCGGCACGGTGAGGTCGTCCAGCTGGAAGTACAGGCCGGGCTCCACGGTGAGCACCATCCCGGGCCGGAGCTTGCCGAACTTGTAGGCCTCCTGCCGCGCCTGGGCGCAGTCGTGCACGTCGAGGCCGAGCATGTGGCTGACGTTGTGGAGGGAGTAGCGCTTGTAGAACTGGTGCTCCTCCCGGAGCGCCTCCTTTGGCGAGGTCCGGAGGATCCCCATCCGGTGCAGGCCCTCGGCGAGGACCTTCATCGCCTGCCGGTTCGGCTCCATGAAGTCGTTGCCGGGCTTCACCGCGGCGAACGCGGCGGCCTGAGCGGCGCGCACCAGCTCGTAGACCTCGCGCTGTTCCTTCGAGAAGCGACCGCTGATCGGCAGGGTGCGGGTGATGTCCGCGGTGTAGAGCGAGTTCCCCTCCACGCCGGCGTCGAGCAGCAGCAGATCTCCCTCCCGGAGCGGCCCGTCGTTGCGCGTCCAGTGCAGGATGCACGCGTGGTGGCCGGACGCGGCGATGGTCCCGTAGCCCACGTCGTTGCCCTCCACGCGCGCGCGCAGGCCGAAGTGGCCTTCGACGTGGCGTTCGGTGCCGCTGTGGGGGAGCGCGCGGATCACGTCCTCGAAGCCGCGCTTCGTGGAGGCGATGACTGCTTCCAGCTCCTTCACCTCCTGCGCGTCTTTGATCAACCGGAGCTCGGAGAGGAACGCAGCGAGCGCCTTGTCCTCATTGTTCGGCTCGCGAGCCAGCAGCCGCTCGGTCCGGTCGCTCATCCCGCGCAGCACGCGGTACGGCTTGCCGCTCTGGGCCAGAGCGCCCAACGCGGCGTCCAGCTCCGGCAAACCCCGCGCCTCGTCGACGCCGTAGCGCTCCTGGCTCTCCCGCACGCCGAGCCGCGGGCCCACCCACAGCTCGCCCTTCACCCGGTCGGTGAAGAAGGTGGCGGAGCTGCGCCCGGGGTTCGGCTCCACGTAGAGCACCGCGCGGTGACCTCCGGAGGTCGGCTCCATCACCAGCACGCAGTCCGGCTCGGTGTTGCCGGTGAGGTAGTAGAAGTCGCTGCCCGGCCGGAACCGGTAGTAGGTGTCGTTCGCGCGCACCTTCTCGTGGCCGGTGGGGATGATCAGCGTCTCGCCGGGAAACTGCTTCGAGAGCGCCTCGCGCCGAGCCTTGAACGCCTGCCAGCCCTTGATCCGCGGCGGCAGCTTGCCGCTCGGCGCCTTCCAATCCTTCATCATGAAGTCGATGAGCGCCGGGGGATTGGCGCTGTCGTGGCTGGCGAGCGCGGCCTGCGGTTCGGAGGTGACGGGGGCGGGGGTCTCTTTGTTGAACGTCATGGCGACCTCGCAATCTGGACCACGGATGCGAGGGGTTCAAGCGCTGAGCTGCCGGTAGAGCGCCGCCTGTCCCACCAGCAACGGGACGGCGGTCTCCACCCGGAGAATGCGCGGCCCGAGGCTGAAGGTGCGGAAACCCTGCGCCTCGAGCAGTTGGACTTCGAAGGGCACCCAACCTCCTTCGGGGCCGATGGCCAGAAGAATCCGTTCGGTGGGGCCGGGGCGGGGGAGCGCAGGCAGCGGCTTTTCTCCGACCGGGTGCGCCAGCCATCTGTGGGCGACGTCGCCGAACACGCCGGCGAGCTCGTCCTCCACGAAGGGCCGGAAGCGTTCGCGCACGAACACCTTCGGGGGCACCGTGTCCCGCGCCTGCTCCAGCCCGAGCGCGAGGAGCTCCTCGATGAACGCGGGCGCGAGCACCTTCGAGTCGAAGTAGCTCTTCTCCACGCGCGCGGCGTTGACCAGGACGAGGCGATCCACACCGAGCGACGCGACGGCGGGGAGCACCTTCTTGAGCGCCTTGGGCCGGGGGATCGCCAGCAGAAGATCGATGTGCGCGCGGTCGGGCGGCGCCGTGTCCAGCGTGGGGCGCAGGTGCACCTCGCCGCCGCCGATGGAGAGCACCTCCGCGGTGCCGACCTGTCCGCCCCACAGGCCCACCCGGAGCACGTCTTTGGCCTGGGCCCGCAGCACCTCTTTGGCGTGGACGGCGCGCCGGCCGCGGAGCCGCGCGGTGCCGTCCGGCAGAAAGTCCTCCGCGCGCAATAGCAGCAGGTTCATCTCACGAGGCGAGCGAGGCCTGCTCCGGCGCCGGCTGCGCGCACTCCGGCCCCTCGTTCGACGGCGAGTTGACCAGCGGGGAGACCGGGTACGCCTCGAGATCGTCGCCCGCCCACGGCTGCAACAGCGGCAAGAGGTCCTGCACCTCCTTCGGATCGGGCGCGAGCCACTCGTTCAGCCGGTCCTTCGGGATGATCACCGGCATCCGATCATGGATGCGCGACATGAAGTCGTTCGCCCCGGTCGTGATGATCGTGCAGGACGGAACGAGCTCGCCGTTGGGGTCCTTCCAGATCTCCCACAGCCCGGCCATCGCGAAGGGCTTCTGCGACTTGAGCCGGATGTGGAGCGGGAGCTTCTTCTTCCCCTCGGCGCGCCACTCGTAGAAGCCGTCGGCGAGGATGACACAGCGGCGCTTTTTCAGCGCGGTGCGGTAGCTGGGCTTCTCCACCAGCGTCTCGGCGCGCGCATTGATCATCCGGTTGCCGATCTTCGGGTCCTTCGCCCAGGAGGGGATGAGGCCCCATTTGAAGAGCTCGACCTTGCGCTCGCCGGTGTTCGCCGCAGTGTTGGTGACCACCGCGATGCGCTGGGATGGGGCGATGTTGAAGCGGGGCGCCAGCTCGCTGGGCACGAGGATGCCCAGCTCCTCCTGGAGCGCCTTCGGAGAGGTCTTGAGGGTGAAGCGTCCGCACATGGCGCGCGGAGACTATGCCGCCGCGCGCGCCGGCGCACTTGAAGGTGTGTTCGCCCGGCTGCCTACTGGAGGTCGATCCGGACCGTCCCGTTGACGACCATTGCCGCGGACGCGGGGGCGGAGAGGTCGAGCACGACGCGGGTGCCGCCCGCTCGCGCCCCCACCCGGACGCCTTCGACGATGGGCGCGGTCGAGGGCCGTTTCACGCTGCTTCTCGGAGAGGGGCCGCGCAGGTCGATCACCGCACGCGATGGGCCGGAGAGCACGAACGTGCGCTCGATCTCCGCTCCCGGCGCGAGGTCGAGGCGCGCGATCAGGACGCGGCCGGACCGGGAGATCGACACGGCTTCCGCCCCGCCCGCTTTGAGGTCGATGTGGGTGGAGGTGACGCCATGCGCCGGTGCGACGGATCCACGCGCTGCCAGGGCGTCGCGATCCGCGGCCGAAGGCTTCGCCCCGTGCGCGGGAGGGGAGCCGACGGCGTGCGCCGCAGTGGCCGATCCGCGCGTGGGCTGCACGTTGGGACCCGCGGGCAGCGCCTCGTGCGCGGAGGCAGAGGCGACGGCATGTACCGCTGCGGGCGATCCACGCGCCGTCAGGGCGTTGGGATTTGCGGGTACCGCGTCGTGCTCGGGAGCAGCGGCTGCGGCGCGCGCCGTTGCGGGCGAACCGCGCGCCGCCGGCGAGTCGGGATCTGCAGGTGCCGCGTGGTGCCCGGGAGCGATGGCTGCGGCGCGTGCCGTTGCGAGCGATCTGCGCGTCGCCGCCGAATCGGGATCCGCGAGTGCCGCATCGTGCTCGGGAGCGACGGTGGCGGCGCGTGCCCTTGCGGGCGATCCACGCGTCGCCGGCGAATCGCGATCCGCGGATGGCGCGTCGTGTTCGGGAGCATCGGCGACGGCAGGTACCCCTGCGGCCGATCCCCGCGCGGCTGGGGAGTCGGGATCCGCAGGAAGCACCTCGTTCGCCGGAGCAGAGGTGACGGCACGTGCCGCTGCAGCCGATCCGCGCGCTGTCACGGAGTTGGGACCCTCGCGTACCGCCTCGTGCGCGGGGGCTGCTGCGGAGTCGGAATCCGCAAACACCGCACCCGATCCGGGCGCGGGCGGAACGATTTCATGCGTTCCCGCCTCCGCGACCTCGGCCGTGCGATGCGGCGCCCGCGCATCCGGAGTCGCGTCGCGGCGGATCACCCACAACAGGCCCACCGCGACGATCACGAGGAACGCCACCAGCACCACCGCCGTTCCCACCCGCGCCCCGGAATCCGCGGCCTCGAGCGCGGAGGCAGGTGCCGATTCCGGTGTCGGCAGCCGGGTTTCGCGATCCTCGTCCGGGTTCGATGCCCGGGGCTCGAGGTCGAGCGTCCATGTCGGTGAGGAGGCGTGCCCGGCGGCGCCGAGCTCGTTGAGGGTCGTCTGCATGAAGTCCTCGGGCGGCCTGGCTTGGGGAGCGGAACCGGCGGCCGTGGCCGGTGCGCCCGGGTCCGTCGTGGGCGCGCTCTGAATCGCGTGGGAGAGATCTTCGGGTGCTGGCGCCGCGGGGCGACGGACGAGGAAGTCGAGCAGGGCGGGGGCGCGCGGGTGGAGGAAGCGGAGGAAGCGCAGGCCGAACCCGGGGAGCCGGCCCGGCGGCGTGGGCTGGGACGGATCCGAGCTCCAGATGACCTCCGCCTCGGCGAACGGGAGCGCGCGGCCGCGGGCTTCGAGCGCCACGGACAGCTTCGTCCCCGGCGCCACCGCGACGTTGCTGCGGACGAACATTCCGCCCAGCGAGAGGTTGCCGGCGAGCATCCGCCGCGCACGCGAGGCCGCCCCCGCCCACTGGACGTGGACCGGACGCGTGAACGGTACCCGCTGCAGTCGGTCCTTCATGGTCACCTCGCGCAGGACGCGATGGTGAGGCCAGAGTGGGCGGCCCGCAATTTTCCCGCTACGGCTGGCTACACCCCTGTCGTCACGCCCGCGCCGTGGGCGCCTCGAGCACGGGCGGCGCAGCGGGCTCGAGCGCCGCGCGGACGCGCTGCTCCTCCGCGAGATCCCTCGGTACGGACTGCAGCACCGGAGCGAGCGCCGGGTCCACGTACCTTCCCACGCCCACCAGCACGAGGCTCACGCCCTCGAAGTCCAGAAGCGGCAGCTTGAGCGGCGCGAATCGTTTGTCCTGATACGGCGCCCTGAGGTGTTCGGGGATCCGGTGCCACACGCGAGCGCCGCGCTCCCCCGGCCAGGGCCGCATCCCCAGCAGGAGGTAGCTGGCCACGGCGCACATGCCGAGATCGTCGTGGATGGGCCCCACGGTCTCCGGTGCGTCGAGGGCATAGGAGAAGTGGGTGTGATCGCCGTGCTCGGCGATGACGTACGAGCCCTGGGTCAGAACGCGCGCCGCCGGCTGGAATCGGAGCCCGCGCGTCCGGGTCATGTAGGTGGACGCGCCCAGGTCGTGCGAGACGTGCGAGAGCTTGCCTGCGCGATCGACATAGGACCAGAACCGCTCGCGGCGCCGCCAGCCGCCACCGCCGGGATCGGGGAGTCGCTTGTGACCCAGGAGGATCCGCCGAAAGCGGTCCCTGCCGTCGGGGTGCAGCACCAGGAACGTGCGCTGGACGTCGGCGATGCCTTCGGGGAACGGCGTCTCCACCCGAGGCTGGAACACGACGTACATCCGCCCGCGCTCGAGAAGGTCGTACGGCGGCGTGCACCCGAGGGACTCTGGCTGCATCCGGGCCATCAACCGGACAACGCCCCGTGAGGACGCCGCATTCGCGGCTGCCTGCCTGGCCGGCGCAACACTTCTTCACGATCTGCGAACGGACGCGAAACGGCTCCCCCTGGAATTTCGGTGGCGCAGATTCGTCTGGAGTGGCGTCATCACTTGTTGAGGCAACCATTGTCGAAGCAAGAACCCATCGGTCTCCTCGTCGCCGCCGTCCGCCGCCGGCTCAAGCAGCTGGTGGTCCGGGGGGTGGCGCCCTGGGGCCTGAGCTCGCAGCAGTTCTGGCTGTTGATCGCAGTCCACGCCCACCCCGGGCTCTCGGCGCGTGAGATCGCCGCGTTGCAGCGGATGGATGAGCCCACCGCCTCGCGCGTGCTGGCGGCGCTGGCACGGATGGACCTCGTCCGCGCCACGGTCGATCCCGACGACCGGCGGCGCTCGAGGCTGGCGCTCACCGCCAAAGGCCGGCGGCTGGCCACGAAGCTGGCGCCGTTCGCTGCGCAGGTTCGCGCGGCGGCGGATGCGGCGTTGACGCCGCCGGAGCGGGTCGAGCTGCGGCGGCTTCTGCACAAGGTGCTGGATGGGGTGGCGGCGCTCGAGGCGCAAAGCGCCATCCGGCAGACGTCCACGGAGGCCTGGAGATGAAGAAGCGGGGAACGGTGGTGCTGGCCCTTGTGGCTGGGGTGGCGCTGGTCGTGGGCGGCGCGCTGTGGCTCAAGAACCGGAGCAGCGAACCGGAGCTGCGCTTCGAGACCGCGACGGTCGACCGCGGCCGGGTAGTGGCGCGAGTGTCCGCGACCGGAACGCTCTCCGCGCTGGTGACCGTCCAGGTCGGCAGCCAGGTCTCCGGACGGATCGCCTCGCTGCACGCGGACTTCAACTCCCAGGTGAAGAAGGGCGACGTGCTGGCGACCATCGACCCGCAGCTCTTTGAAGCGGCGCTGGAGCAGGCGCGCGCGAACGCCGCCGCTGCGCAGGGGAACCTGACCCGCGCGAAGGTGCAGGCGCAGGACGCCCAGCGCGTCCTTCAGCGGACCCGGGCGCTCGCGGAGCAGAAGCTGATCTCCGCGGCGGACCTCGACACGGCATTGGCGAACGCGCAGGCGGCCGAGGCCCAGGTGGAGGTCGCGCAGAGCGCGGTGTCGCAGGCGAAAGCGTCGCTGCACCAGGCGGAGGTCAACCTCCAGTACACGACCATCCACTCGCCGATCGACGGCGTGGTGATCTCCCGCAACGTCGACGTGGGCCAGACGGTGGCCGCGTCGCTCCAGGCGCCCACGCTGTTCGTCATCGCCGAGGACCTGCGCAAGATGCAGGTGGACACCAGCGTCTCCGAGGCGGACGTCGGCAAGCTCACGCCGGGGATGAAGGCGATCTTCACCGTGGACGCGTACCCGGAGCTGCGCTTCGAGGGCACGGTGCGGCAGATCCGCAACGCGCCCACCACGGTGCAGAATGTCGTCACCTACGACGCGGTCATCGACGTGGAGAACCCCGAGCTCAGGCTCAAGCCGGGGATGACCGCCAACGTCACCTTCATCTACGCCGAGCGCAAGGACGTGCTGCGCGTGCCCAACGCCGCGCTGAGGTTCCGCCCGCCGCCGGAGCTGTCGGCGAAGGCGGGGCCGGTGCGGCCCGCGAACGCCCAGGGCTCGTCGTCGCCGGAGCGGAGCTCCCGGCGTGCGCCGGACCAGAAGACGCTGTGGGTGCTGCGTGCGGATGGCCGGCCCGAGCCGGTCACCGTCACCACCGGCACCACCGACGGGTCGCAGACGGAGATCGTGGCGGGCGACGTGAAGGAGGGCGATCGGGTCATCACCGATGTGGTGGGTGGCACCGAGCCTGCGTCTGCTTCGCCGGGCCGGCCGCCGCGCGGGATGAGGAGGATGTTCTAGATGGCGCTCCTCGAGCTTTGCGACGTCGTGAAGACGTACCAGATGGGCGACGTGTCGGTGCGCGCACTCCGCGGCGTGTCGCTTTCGGTGGAGGAGGGCGAGTTTGTCGCCATCATGGGCTCCTCCGGTTCCGGCAAGTCCACGCTGATGAACATCATCGGCTGCCTCGACAAGCCGACCAGCGGGACGTACATCCTGGCGGGGCAGGACATCTCGAAGGCCAGCCGGAACGAACTGGCGGAGATTCGCAACCGGACGCTCGGGTTCGTCTTCCAGAGCTTCAACCTCCTCTCCCGCACCAGCGCGCTGGAGAACGTGGAGCTGCCCATGCTGTACGCGGGCGTGCCCACCTCGGAGCGCGTGGCCCGGGCGAAGCGGGCGCTGGAGCGCGTCGGCCTGGGCCAGAGGCTGGATCACCACCCCAACCAGCTCTCCGGTGGACAGCAGCAGCGCGTGGCGATCGCCCGGGCGCTGGTGAGTGAGCCGAAGGTGATCCTCGCGGACGAGCCGACCGGCGCGCTGGATTCGCGCACCAGCATCGAGGTGATGGCGCTGTTCCAGGAGCTCCACCGCGCCGGGATGACGCTGGTGCTGGTCACCCACGAACCCGACATCGCCTCCTACGCCTCCCGGCTGGTGGTAGTGCGCGACGGCCAGATCCTATCGGACCGGCGCCAGACGCCGGTGCCGGCGGTGGTGCCGCCGCTTCCACCTGAAGACATCGCCCTCGAGGCGGCGGAGGCACGTGGATGAACCCGCTCCAGACCTTCCGGATCGCGCTTCGTGCGCTTCAGCGGAACAAGATGCGGTCGTTCCTCACCACGCTGGGGATCATGATCGGTGTGGCGGCGGTGATCGCGATGGTGGCGATCGGCGAGGGCGCGAAGAAGCGGGTCGAGGACGCCTTCTCGTCGATGGGCACGAGCCTGTTGATCGTGATGCCGGGCAGCTCGCAGTCCGGCGGCGCGCGGGGCGGGTTCGGGTCACAGCCGACGCTGACCTGGGACGACCTCCACGCCATCCAGACCGAGCTGAGCGCGGTGAAGTACGCCGCGGCGGTGCTGCGGACCAACGCGCAGCTGCTCGCGGACGACCAGAACTGGGCCACGACGGTCTACGGCACTTCGGGCGAGTACTTCGAAATTCGAAGCTGGCGCGCGGCCTCTGGAACGCTGCTCACCTCTTCTGACGTGGAGGGCGGCGCCAAGGTGGTCGTCATGGGGGCGACCGTGGTGGACAAGCTGTTCGGCCCCGGAGCCGATCCGATCGGCCGGACGATCCGGATCCGGAACATCCCGTTCCAGGTGGTGGGCGTGCTGGAGAAGAAGGGCCAGTCGCCCATGGGGCAGGACTACGACGACGCGGTCTACATCCCGCAGACGACGTTCGCCTCGAAGATCCAGGGCGGGTTGCAGAAGTACGTCAGCGGCACGCTCTACGTCAGCGCCGTCGACGCGGAGTCCACTGCGCGCGCGCAGCGGCAGATCGAGAGCCTTCTGCGCGATCGCCACCACCTCTCCGACCGCGACGAGGAGGACTTCTCGGTGCGCAACCTCTCGGAGATCGCCTCGGCGCAACAGGAGGGCACCGAGACCTTGACGACGCTTCTGGCCAGCATCGCCGCGGTGTCGTTGCTGGTGGGCGGGATCGGGATCATGAACATCATGCTGGTCAGCGTCACCGAACGGACGCGGGAGATCGGCATCCGGATGGCGGTGGGCGCCAAACCCCGCAACATCCTCGCGCAGTTCCTGGTGGAGGCCCTCACGCTCTCGCTCCTGGGCGGGGTGATCGGCGTGGGCCTGGGCATCCTCACCGCCTCACAGCTCGCCAGCCGCTTCGGCTGGCCGATGCTGGTGCGCCCGGACATCGTGCTGATCGCCGTGGGCTTCAGCGCGGCCGTGGGCGTGGCGTTCGGGATGTACCCCGCGCGCAAGGCCTCCCAGCTCGATCCCATCGAAGCGCTGAGGTTCGAATGATTCGCACCGTCTCCATCTGCTCCATGGCGTTGGCGCTGCTCCCGGCGGTGGCGCTGGGTCAGCAGTCTGGGCGCACGCTCACGCTGGAGGAGGCGCTCCGCACCGCAGAACAGAACCAGCCGCAGCTCCGCCGCGCGCGCGCCAGCGTGGATGTCTCCGCGGCGCGCGTGGACGAGGCGCGCAGCCAGTACCTGCCCCAGGTGAACGGCCGCGCCGGCGTGTCGGTGGGCGCGGGCGCATCCGTCAGCGGTGGCGTGGGCGCGCCCTTGTCCACCACGCGCGGCTACAACGTCGGCGTCAGCGCCAACCAGCTCATCTGGGACTTCGGTCAGACGACCTCGCGGATCGACGCCGCCCGCGCAACGCTCGCGGCCTCGAACGAGTCCCAGCGCGCCACCTTGCAGGACGTGCAGCTCGCGGTCCGCACCGCGTACTTCGACGCACTGGCCGCGCGCGCTCTCGTGGATGTGGCGAAGGAGGCTCTGGCCAACCAGGACCGGCACCTCGAGCAGATTCAGGCCTTCGTGGAGGTGGGGACGCGGCCGGAGATCGACCTCGCGCAGGTCCGCACCGACCGCGCCAACGCACGGGTGCAGCTCATCAACGCGGAGAACGCATACGAGACCGCGAAGGCGGCGTTGAACCAGGCGATGGGCGTGGAGGGTCCGACCGATTACGAGCTGGCGGACGTCCCGCCGGCTCCGGTGGAGGGCGAGGGGCAGGAGCTGGAGGACCTTCTCGCGGAGGCGATCCGCAACCGCCCCGAGCTCGCCGCGCTGGAGTACCAGGCGCGCGCGGAGGAGCTGAACCTCGAGGTCGCGAGCGCCGGTTACTGGCCGTCGATCGGCGCCTCGGTGAGCGCGGACGACTCCGGGCGCGATCTGGAGAACCGGGGCTTCAGCGCGTCCGGTGGCCTGTCGCTGACGTGGAACCTGTTCAACGGCTTCGAGACCCGCGCCCGCGTGCAGGAGTCGCGCGCCCAGCTCCAGTCCATCGAAGCGGAGCGCGATCTGCTCCGGCAGCAGGTGCGGCTGGAGCTGGAACGGGCGCGCCTGGCGGTGCGCGCGGCGCTCGCTTCGCTGGAGGCGTCGCAGGAGGCGGAGAGCAACGCGCGCACGCGGCTGAAGCTCGCGGAGGGGCGCTATCGGGCGGGCGTGGGCAACATCATCGAGTTGGGCGACGCACAGGTGGCGCTGACCCAGGCCGAAGCGCAGCGCGTCCAGGCGACCTACGACGTCTCGGTGGCGCGGGCGCAGTTGCTGCGCGCGCTGGGGCGCTGAGGTCCGGGTCAACGCGACCGAAAACAAAGGCCCGGGACCGCTCGTCGCGATCCCGGGCCCTCGTGCAGCGAGGAGTAGGGGACTTGAACCCCTGACCTCCGGCGTGACAGGCCGGCGTTCTAACCAGCTGAACTAACTCCCCACACTGCGGTGCTGCTGCTTGGGCGGAACAGGTTTCGAACCTGTGACCCTCGCCTTGTAAGGGCGACGCTCTACCGCTGAGCTATCCGCCCTGAAACCCACGTCGCCCCAACGATGGCGCGCCTTCTACCGATGCACACGGGGGAGTGTCAATCACGGAGTCACGGTCGCCTGCCCGATGTTCGTCATGCCGCTGAAGCCCCCGATCGACGAACCATCGAGATCGCCGAAACACCACTTCGTCCCCGATGCCAACCGGAACCTGAACGCGTAGCTATACATTCCGGGGGGCACGCCCGGCGGGAACGAGGCCTGGTACTCGTTGTTGTTCCCGAAGAAGACGTTGAAGGTGGCGGGCACCCAGGTCCAGGCGACGCCCGGATCCTCGGACTCCGCGCCGTAGCCGAGCTCGGCGACGAATGCGTTCTCCGACCCCATGGTGTTGGACAATCCCGGCTCGTAGACCTGCCCGTAGACCGTGGTCGGCATCGTGGTGCCGGTCTGCTGCGTCAGCGTCGACGGGAACTGAAGGTTGCACCAGTCGAGCTCGGTGTGCGGGTTCACTGTCAGATCCGCCTGCTGGCTCACCGAGTAGCCGCCGGTCGCGTTGCCGTCGAGGTCGCAGTACGACCAGGTGGTGCCGTTGTCGGCGCTGAAGCGGAAGCTCACGGCGCGGCTGCCCGTGTACGCCGGGTGCACGGTGACCGCCCAGACGTCCTCTCCGCTGACCGTGTCGTCCATGCTGAACGTGGCGTCCGCCCACCCCCAGCCGGTGCCCTGGGTCGCGTCGGTGCCGGCGGTGCCCACGCCCACCTGCGCGCGGACATTGGGCGCGGCGCCCGGTTGCGAGGTGACGCCGGGGATCATCAGCCGCGCGGTCACCTCGATCGGATCGCCGCTGTCCATGGAGGTGACCGGGGTCGTGCCACCCGGCGTCGAGACCAGCGAGAGCTGGCAGGCCGGGACGAGGCTCAGCGTGGGCGCTTGCGGCTCGCTCCAGCCGTTCGCGCTCCCATCCAGGTCGCAGTAGACCGGCGCGCCACCCTGATAGCGGAAGCGGTAGGCCACCTTCCAGGTGCCGAGCGCCGCCGGGCTGATCGTCGCGGTGTACTCGTCGGTCTGGTTCATGTCCGCGTCCGCGGCGTAGGTGGCGGTGACCCAGGTCCAGCCGCTCGCATCCGGCGTGGTGCCGGGCGGCCCATACCCGAGCTCCGCGGTCACGCCCGCGCCTTGACCCACGCCGTCGGTGACCGTGAGCGCGGCGACGCGCGCGGCGATGGGCGGCGAGCTCTGGCCCGCCACGACCTGGTAGGTACCCGGCCCCACCAGCGTGCACTCGTCGATGCCCACCGCCTTCGAGGTGAGCTTGCCCGCCTGCGACGAGGAGAAGCCGCCCACGTCACTGCCGTCGAGATCGCAGTAGGTCTTCGGTCCGCCGGCGATCGAGAACCGGTAGGCGTAGTCGTACGAGCCCGGCGCGGGACCGGTGATCGTGGCCTGGTACTCATCCGCCTGGCCGTTGTCCTTGTCCTCGTTGTACGTCGTGGGCGTCCACTGCCACGCGGGATCGGTGGGAGGCGTACCCGCCGGGCCGAAGCCGACCTCCGCCTGCACGTTGGGGCCCGGCCCTGCCGAGTCGGTGATCCCCGCCTCCCAGATCCAGCCGTAGATTGCGGCGCTGGTCACGCCGGTGCGCGTCTCCAGCGTGGGCGGGAACTGGAGCTTGCACTTGTCCACCGTCGCCGCGCCGACCTGCAGCGTGCCCGCCTGATCGATCTCGAACCCGGTGGCGCCGACGCCGGAGCCGTCCGCGTCGCAATACCGCCAAGGGCCCCCGGCGATTCGCGCGCGGTACGCGAACGCGTATGTGCCCTCGCCGGGGTTGGGGAGCACGGCCTGGTACTCATCGTTGGCGCCGCCTCCGGTGTCCACGTTGTACGCCGCGTTCACCCAGGTCCACGACGACGGATCGTCCGCCGGATCGCCGTACCCGAGCTGCGCCTCGATGCCTGCGCCCGGGCCGCTCTTGTCGGTGACCCCGGCCTCGTAGAACTGCGCGTAGATGGTGGGTCCCGCCTGGCCGACCTCGAGCGTCACGTTCGGCGGCGCGGTCACCTGCTGCCCGCCCAGCTTGCACCAGTCCACGCGGTTGCTGTCGACCCGGAGCTTCTGCAGCTCTGCGATGCTCGTGCCGTTCGCCGAACCGTCGAGATCGGCGATCACCCAGGCGCTTCCGTTGGTGGAGAAGCGGAACGCCACCGCGTACTCCCGGGGCGGTCCCGATCCGACGCCCGGTACGGGCACCGCGGCCACGTAGCGATCGCGCGCGGCATTGCCCGGCGTGTCCGCCTCCCAGGTGGCCGCGCTCCAGGTGAACTGGTCGAGCATCAGGCCGCTGGACCACGGGGCCACGCCGACCTCGGCGAGCACGCCCTCGCCCTGGCCGGTGCCGTCGGTCACCGTGGGCACCTCGACGTCTGCGCGCACCATGAACGTCACCGGATCCGCGCCGGACTCGTCCGTGAGCACTGCGGGGCCCACCATCTTCGCCTCGGTCACCATGGCCGCCGGCGGAGCGGCGTACGTGAAGGCGCGTTCGAGTGTGGCGGATGCGCCGTCCGGGTTGGTGACGGTGACGTCGACCGGCCCCGGCGTTGCGCCGGCGGGCGCCTTCGCCGAGATGCGCCGCGCGCTGGTGACGGTGACCTCGGTGGCGGGCGCATCGCCGAAGCGGACGGTGGCGCCGTCGACGAAGTCGTCCCCGGTGATGAACACGGAGGTGCCGCCCTCCAGCGGGCCTTCGGTCGGCACGAGGCCGATGATCTGCGGCGGCCCGCTTTGTGTCCCGGCGTCGTCTTCGCCACCCGCATCCGGCGCCACCGGTTCCGGGGTGGGGCAGGCGCACAGCGCGCAGGCAGAGATGGCGGCCCAGAGCGCGATCTTCGAGGGGGAGCGCATAGGGCCGGTGATGATACGCAGCGGCGCCTAACCTTTCACGCCCCCCGCGGTGAGCCCGCCGACGAGGTGCTTCTGCAGCGCGAAGAAGAGCGCCATGACGGGGACGGAGACGATCAGCGCGCCCGCGCCGAACTTGCCCCACTCCACGGTGTACTCGCCCATGTAGCGCTTGAGCGCCACCGGGAGGGTGAACGACGCCTCGTCGTTGAGCAGCGTCGCGGCGAGGATGTACTCGTTCCACGCGTTGAGGAACGAGAACAGCGCGGTCACCGCCAGCGCCGGCCGCGCGAGCGGGAGCACCACCCGCACGAACGTCTGCAGCGACGAGGCGCCGTCCATGGTGGCCGCCTCCTCCAGCTCGCGCGGGATGGTGTCAAAGTAGCCCTTGAGCATCCACACGCAGAACGGAAGGCTCGTCGTGGCGTAGACGAGGACCAGGCCGGTCAGCGTGTCCAGGAGCCTGAGCCGCTCGAGGATTGCGTAGAGCGACACCAGCATCAGCGTGCCGGGAAACATCTGCGTCACCAGCAGCGACTGCATCCCGAGCTGCTTTCCGGGGAACCTGAAGCGCGAGAGCGCGTACGCCGCGGTGACGGCGAGGACGAGGCCGATCAGCGTGGAGACCGTGGAGACCACCAGGCTGTTGAGGAGCTGCCGGCCGAAGAGCCAGGTGCCCTGCGAGGTCGTCGTGGTGGTGACCTCGGCGAAGTGGCGCAACGCGCAGGACAGGCGGGGCCACGCGCTGTGGGGTGAGGCGGCGGCGCATGCGTCGATCGCCTGGAGATCCGGTAGCGGGTTGGCGGAGGCGGACATTTGCTCCGCCGGCGAGACCGCCAGCTTCACCACCCACAGCACGGGATAGAGCGTGACCAGGCAGGTGACGATCAACGCAAGGTGGATCGCCAGCGTCCGCCACAATGGGCGCGTCCGGGTCGACGCGGTCGCGCTCACGCGTACACCTCCTCGGACGCGCGGGTGAGCCGCCGCGTGAACGCGGAGTACCCCAGCAGCACCAGGAAGATCAGCACCGAGTACGCGGCGGCGAAGCCGTACTGCTGGTTGCGTTCGAAGGCCCAGCGGTACGCGTCGGAGACGAGGATGTCGGTGGCGCCGCCCGGCTCACCGCCGGAGACGATGTAGATGACGTTGAACATGTTGAACGTCCACACCGTGCCGAGGATCACCGCGGGCAGAAGCGCCGGCCGCAAAAGGGGGAGGGTGATCCGCCGGAACTGCGTCCACTTCGAGGCGCCGTCCACCTCTGCGGCCTCGTAAAGGTCGTGGGGAATCGACTGCAGCGCGCCGAGCGCCACCACCATCATGAACGGGAACCCCAGCCAGGTGTTGGTGGCCACGTTCGCCGCGAACGCGGTGGACCAGTGCGTGAACCAGCTCACCGGTTCGATCCCCAGGGCATCGAGGAGCGCGTTCACCGCGCCGAACTGCCTGTGGAACATGCCCTTCCACATCATCGCGGTGATGTAGTTGGGCACGGCCCAGGGGACGATCAGCAGCACTCGGTAGACGCCGCGGAAGCGCAGGAGCGGATCCTTGAGCAACAGCGCCAGCGCCAGCCCGATGCTCACGTGGAGGGACACGTTGACCGTGGCCCACAGCACCGTGACCGCCAGCGTGAAGTAGAAGGAGAGCGGTTCGGTGATCCGGTAGCCACGCGAGGCGACGATGTCCACGAAGTTGGCGCTGCCCACGAAGGTGTACTGCCCGCCCTCGTAGTGGAACACCGACAGGCCGATGCCGATCGCCAGCGGGACCACCACCAGCACCAGAATTCCCGCGGCCGCCGGGGCGAGATAGGCGAGCGCCCGCACGGTGTCCGGGTAGCGCTTCTGGAAGCTCTGCTTCGGTCGCGGCCGGCGAACGGCCCAGACAACCGCGCCTACCACCAGCAGGACGCCGCCGGCGATCCACGGCCACGGCGAAGCATCCGGCGGCCGCTCGCGGTTGAGCGCGCGGTAGCGGCGCTCCGCGAGTAGTCCCGCCTCCCCGGGCGAGACGCCGCCCTGCAGAACGCCGCGGAGCGCCAGCTTCATCGGCTCCCAGACGCGGGACATCTCCAGGGTGTTGGGCATCGGCATCGCGTGCTGCGCGGTCTCGCGGAAGGAAGCGACCAGGGGATCGCCCCGGACCTGTTCCGTCTCGTAGGCCGCCACGTTGGCGGGGATCTGCCGGCCCAGCTTCACTCTCAGAAGCGCCGCGTCCCCCACCGAGAGGAAGCGCGCGAGCGCCTGCGCCTGTTCGGGCTGCTTCGAGTTGGGCGACACGTACGCCGCCTCCACGCCGAGGAACGGCCGCATCGGTAGACCGGTCTCGGACACGACCGGCAGCGGCGCCACCGCATAGCGGATCCGCATCGTGTCGATCTCCCCGGCGAACCAGGGGCCGGAGATCACCATCGCCGCCTTGCCGTCGTTGAACAGGCTCTTCACCAGCGCGCCAGATGCTTCGCTGGGGATGTAATGGCGGTCCTGCAGCCCCTTCACGAACGCGAGCGACCGCGCCATCGGCCCGGTGTCGAACTGCGCGCGGCCGGTGTCCGGATCGAAGAGCGCTCCGCCGAAGCCGAAGAGGAACGGCGCGTGGAGGTAGAAGTCGCCGGACTCGTAGGCCAGGCCGAAGCGGTCCTTCCCGTTCGAGAGTCGGGTGAGCTGCTGCTCCCACTCCTGTGTGGTCCGCGGCGCCTTTGGCACGAGGTCCCGGTTGACGTAGAGCGCGAGGTTCTTGAGCGACAGCGGGTAACCCCAGGTGCGCCCCTCGAGCCTGAGCGCCGCGAGTGCGTTGGGCAGGTAGTCGCCGGGGGTGATGAAGTCGTCGGTGCCCGCGACGATGCCCATCTGCCGGAAGCTTCGCAGGCGCTCGTGGTTGAAGATGAAGACGTCCGGGCCCACGCCATGGGGGATGGCGGACTGGAGCTTCGAGCTGAACGCGTCGTATGGCACGCCGAGCAGCTGGACCTCGATCCCGGTCTGCTGGGTGAACAGCCGCGCCGACTGTTCCAGCGCTTCTTCCTCGCCGCCGCGGTAGGCGTGCCAGAGCCGGAGCGGCGCCGGGCGCTCATCGGCCGCGAACGCCGGGCCGCTGAACGCGACCAGCATTGCGAACGCGACGAGCCACCCGGACCGACGCCGCCGACCCGAAGCCTCCGGAGAGCGCGCGGCCTCATGGCGCGCACCGCTCACGAGGCCATCTCCACGGTGGTGGGCGCAGAGGGCAGCGAAGGGTGACGCAGCGCCTTTGTCCCATCCGCGGTGAAGACGTGGACGGCATCGCCCACCGGCGCCACCGCCACGCGGTCGCCGACCTTGACGTCCACGCCCTTGTCGAAGCGCGCGGCGATCGACCCGGCTTCGGTCCGGATGAACGCGAACCCGTCGAAGCCGAGCCGCTCCACCGCCTCCACTTCGCCGCGGAACACCCCGTCCGGGGCGATGCGCAGATCCTGCGGGCGCAGCCCGAGGAGGAGGTCTCCGCGGACCTCCGCGTCGAGGTCCGCCGGCGCTGGCAACGAGAAACCCTGCCCGCTGAGGGTCGCGCCCGTCCTCGATGCGGCGACGAAGTTCATCGACGGCGATCCGAGGAAGCCGCCCACGAACCGGTTCGCCGGGCGGTGGTAGAGTTCCAGCGGTTCGCCGCACTGTTGGAGGAGGCCGCCGTTGAACACCGCCACCCGGGTGGCGAGCGTCATCGCCTCCACCTGATCGTGCGTGACGTAGATCATCGTCGCCTTCAGGCGGCGGTGCAGCCGCGCCAGCTCGCCGCGCATCTGCACGCGCAGGGCGGTGTCCAGGTTCGAGAGCGGCTCGTCGAAGAGGAAGATCGACGGCTGCCGCACGATGGCCCGCCCCATCGCCACGCGCTGGCGCTGTCCGCCGGAGAGCTGCTTCGGCTTGCGGTCCAGAAGATCGGAGAGCTCGAGAAGCTGTGCCGCCTCCTGGACGCGCCGGGCGATCTCCGCCTTGTCCATCTTCCGCAGCGTGAGCCCGAAGGCCATGTTCTCCCGCACCGTCATGTGTGGGTAGAGCGCGTAGGACTGGAACACCATCGCCACATCGCGGTCGCGGGGAGGGACCTCGTTCATCCGCCGGCCGTTGATCCGCAGCTCGCCCTCGTCGATCTGCTCGAGCCCGGCGATCAACCGCAGCAGCGTCGTCTTGCCGCAGCCGGAGGGCCCCAGCATCACCAGGAACTCTCCGGAGCGGATCTGCAGGTCCACGCCCTTGACGATGAGGTTGTCGCCGAACGCTTTCTGGATGCCGCTCAGGATGACTTCGGACAAATCGGAGCGCCTCGCGAAGGGAGGCGCGCACGATAGTCCGCCGCGTTCAGCCCCCTCAACGGACCGGCGTCCTCAGTCACCGAGCGCTTTGTGCGCTTCGGCGGCGAAGCGGCCGTTGGGGAAGCGCTCGAGGTATTTGCGGTACTCCCGGAGCGCGGCGGCCGGCTCGAGCTGGTCGTCGAAGCAGCGCGCGCGGAGGATCTGCGCGATCTCCCGCGCGTTCCGGTCCTCGGAGCCCTCCACCACGTCTTGCAACCCGAGCTGGTAGTTCTGGCACCGGCCGGTCTTCAGCGCTGCCTGCGCACGCGCGAGGAAAAGCGCTTCGGCGGTGGTTGGCACGGCGTCGGTTGCAGCGGAGGCCGTGGCGGCCGCGGGCGCCGGTTCGGGCGGTGCCGGCGCGGTGTCGGGCACGGGCGGCGTCGCGGGGATGTCCGGAGTCGTCAGCGCCGCGGCCGGAGGCTGGTCGGACGCAGGCCGCGCCGGCGGAACGTGCGGGCGTTCGCGCCGCGGCGGCTCTGCGATGGCCACCGCCGGCGTCGCGTCCTTCGGCTCCGGCACCGCGCGCGCCAGCGCCACGCCAAGCGCGTCGAAGTCCGAGGTGTCGTCCCACTGCGCATCCAGCGCGTCCTGAGCCCAGGTGCCGTCCGAGGTGATGGCCACGGTGTGTCCCGCGTCGATCAACCGGCCCGGCCCGTCCTTCGGCTCGACGAGCACGCGGCCTTCGGCCACGGTGACGATGACGCGATCCGGATCGCGCCGGACGCGGAACGCCGTGCCGACGACCCGGACCTGCGCCGCCTCGGCGTCGACGAGGAACTCCTTGCGCGGAACGTGCGCAGCTTTCACCGTGACCGTCCCCGACTGTAGCCGCAGCGCGATCTCCTCCTTCGTGGCGCGGAGAATCGACGCGCTGCTTTGGGGCGCGAGCCGCGCGCGGCTCTGCTCCGGCAGACGGAGGACGGTGGGCGCGGTCGCGGCGGTGGACAGCGTGGCGCCACCGGGCACGCCGGCGCCTTCGACCAGGGCCAGCGGTTCGTTGGTGGCGCTGCGGAGCGTGGAGCCGCCGCCGAGGGATTCGACCACCGCACCGGAGAGGACCGGCGCGTCCGGGGAGACGGGATGCGTGGCCCACGGCGCCCAGACCATCAGGGCCACACCGGCGGCGACGAGCGCGGCCGTCAGACCCCACACAGGCACGCGCCACCTGGCCGAACGCGCGAATCGGACAGTCGCCGCGCCCGGCACGGCTTCGTCAGCCCTGCGCCAGTCCACCTCCACCGGGACGGCGCCCGCACCGCGCAGCACCGCGCGCGTCGCCTGGACCCGCTGCAGCGACGCCTGGCACGCCGGACACCCGGAGAGGTGATCGTCGATCGCCGCGCGGTCGGCGGCGTCGAGGCCGCCTTCGAGGAAGGACCAGAGGGTGGCGTCGTTGGGACAGCTCACTTCGCGCCTCCTTTGGCCTGCGGTGCCGCGAGCAGCGACTGCATGGCGGCGTGGAACTCCAGCCGCGCGTGGTGCAGCCGGGAACGGACGGTGTTGGGCGAAGTGCCCACCGCCGCGGCGATCTCCTCGGGGCCCATACCGCACAGCTCATGGTAGACGAAGACGATCCGCTTCTTCGCGGTGAGTCCCTCGAGCGCGGCCTCCACCAGCCGCGCCGCCTGTCTGCGGAACGCCTCGTCGTCCGGGCCGACCGCGGGCGAGACCTGGTCGGGCATCTCGTCGAGCACGTCCTCGGGACGCCGCCGCTTCCAGCGCAGGTGCGACAGCGCCACGTTCGCGCATACCCGGTAGAGGAAGGTCCGAAACCGGCTCTCGCCGCGGAACGACCGCACCGACTTGAGGAGCCGCAGGTAGGTTTCCTGCAGAAGGTCCTCCACGTCCGCCCGTCTGCCCACCAGGTGGAACAGCGTGCGGGCAGCGTCCTCACGCGTCAGGTGGTAGAGGCGTTCGAAGGCGGTGACGTCGTTCTGGCGAATCCGTTCGACGAGCGAGAGCAGCAGGGCCTCGTCGCGGTCGGCGGGAGAGGACCGCGGCGGCACCTCGGCCACCGCCAGGTTCTGAGCACCCAGAGGAAACGACACCACACTGCCTCCGCCGCGCACGATCCGACGTTCCCCGGGCCTTGTCGATTCACTCCGGCGAAAGATGCCGGCTGGCAACGAAGCGGAGACCATCGCGCCCTATTGGTCGCTGCGCGCGGGTGAAGCGATCAGACCTTTTTTCGTTGATCGCTTTTCGGGGCGCCGGCGTCCAAGGGCAACGAAGCGCGGCCGTTGAGCCGGACGGCGCGCGCGAATGGAGAGCCCACACCATGAACAACCCGAGCCGTTTGCGCCTGGCAGTGTTGCTGCCGCTGGTCTTCGCCTCCGCTTGCGTCATCTACAACAATGAAGGCGGAGACCGTCCTCACTCTGGTCAGCCTCCCGAGGGCGCGGTGGATTGTCCCTGCCTGGACAATTCGAGCTGCGACGAGGGCCTGTACTGCCTGCGCGGCGAGTGTACGCCGAAGCCGCCGGGGAACTCCGCCTGCGTGGACTCGAGCGACTGTGGCAACCGGAGCTTCTGCATCAACGGCTACTGCACCGAGCTGTGCGCCAAGGACGCGGACTGCTCGTACGCCGCCGTCTGTCAGGAGGGGTACTGCACCGCGCTCCCCGCCACCGACGGGGGCTCCCCGCACGGCGGCGGCGACACCGGGTCGAAAGATGGCGGCAGCGCGTGCGTCCAGCACAGCGACTGCGGCGTGGGTGCCTACTGCATCAACGCCGTCTGCTACCTGGGCTGCCAGACCAACGCGGACTGCCCGTCGGCGGAGGAGTGCATCAGCAACGTCTGCCACCCGAAGCAGACCGACGGTGGCACGCCGGTGAAGTCCTGCACCACCGGCGCGGACTGCGCCACCGGGGAGGATTGCGTGAACGGCGCCTGTTCGCTGCCGTGCAACACGGTTCACGGCTGCCCGGCAGGACAGACCTGCGTGATCGGCTACTGCACGGTGAGCTCGCCGCCGCAGGGCTCGGGACAGTCCTGCCTCGCCAACTGCGATTGCCCGTCCGGCGAGGTGTGCAAGAACGGCGTCTGCTCGCTGTAGCGTTCAGGCGGGGCGGAGCGCTCCCAGGGTGCTCCGCCTCAGCGGGGTGCGAGCGCCGGCGGATGTTGTCCGTTCACGGTGACGGGACCAGACCCGCCGCATCACGTGCCAGCGCCTCGACAGCCCGGATCGCTCGACGGCGGGAATCACCTCACTGCCCAGGCCGACGTGACCGTCGGGCGTAACGGCGACGCGGGTCACGCCGGGGAACGACGCCGCGTCCGAGCCTGCATACCGCGCCCGGTCTTGTGGGGCGCGGCCGACGCCGGGCTGGCACGGCGAATCGTCCGCGTCCGGTGGCCGCAGCGGGTTGTCAGCAGTGAATGCTGCGGGGTAGAGACTTTCGGGCCCACCTCCGGCCGGCCGTCCCCGAGCTCATGATCCGCACCGTCTGCTGGTTGTTCGCGCTGGCCTTCGTCACCTCCAGCTGCAACTGCGATCCGCAGGCGTACAGCCACCTCTACAAGACGTCCGATCGCGCTCCCAACATGGAGCCGGAGGACATCGAGAACCTCCGCTACCTCGGGCCCACGTTCGTCGACGTGGACGGCGTCAAGGGCGTGAACTTCGGGCTGTATTCGGAGAACGCCGAGCGGGTGGAGATCCTCCTCTTCGACGACCCCGAATCGAACCGGCCGACCCGGCAGTTCGAGATGAAGCGCTTCGGGGACGTGTGGAACCTTTTCATCGAAGGCGTGGGCATCGGCCAGCACTACGGCTTCATCGCGTGGGGGCCGAACTGGCACTACGACCCGAACTGGCTGCCTGGGAAGATCGACGGCTTCGTGGCGGACGTGGATGCGGCCGGCAACCGCTTCAACCCGAACAAGCTCCTCATGGACCCCTACGCGAAGGCGGTCCACCGTGATCACGACTGGTCGAAGGGCAGCACCGCGTCGGGGCCGAAGCGGACGGAAGTGACCTGGGGCGCGTCGGCCAAGTCGGTGGTCGTGGCCAGCCACTACCAGTGGGGCGAGGCGGAGGCGGCCTGGCAAAAGCGGCGCAGGAACGGGACGCTCGCGGGGCATGGACCCAACGAGCTCGTCATCTACGAGGTCCACCCGAAGGGCTTCACCATGTCGCCCGCCTCCGGCGTGGAGCACCCCGGCACCTTCCGCGGCATCGGCGAGATGGCCGACTACCTGAAGGACCTGGGCATCAACGCGGTGGAGCTGATGCCGATCCACGAGAAGCCCCTCGATGGCGGCTACTGGGGCTACCAGACGCTGAACTGGTTCCAGCCGGAGCTCTCGTACGCCTTCGCCAGGCGCCCCGGCGAGCCCATCGACGAGTTCAAGTGGATGGTGGAGGAGCTCCACAAGCGCGACATCGAGGTGATCCTCGACGTCGTCTACAACCACACCGGCGAAGGCGGGCTGTGGCGCAACAAGATCGAACAGGACGTCTCGCCGGATCCGTCGGTCGACAGCCAGCTGGTGAACTTCGATCCGAAGGAGGTGGCGGGGCTCTACTCGTACCGGGGGATCGACAACCAGGCGTACTACGCGCTGCAGAGCGATCGCGGGCTGTACGTCAACAACACCGGCGTGGGGAACGAGACGCGCTGCAACCACCGCCCGATGCGCAAGCTGATCCTCGACTCGTTGCACTACTTCGTCGAGGAGATGCACGTGGACGGGTTCCGGTTCGACCTCGCGCCGGTGCTCGGGGAGAAGGACGGGTCGTGGCAGTGGGCGGGGGACGACGCCCCCAACACCGTGCTCGAGGACATCATCGAGGATCCGGTGCTGCGAGCGAACAACATCCGGGTGATCGCCGAACCGTGGTCGCTGCAGGCCTACGCGATCGGCGGGTTCCCGGTCTCGAGCGACGGGCAGGTGGGCTGGTACGAGTGGAACGGCCGCTTCCGCGACTGGTGGCGGGAGTTCATCAACTGCGACACGTGGACGCTCAACAGCTCGTCGCGGCACGGGTGCGGGGACGATCGCGACAAGGGCGTGGAGGACGGCGGCGCGCTGCTCACCGGGTCGCAGTGGTTGTACGGGCGCAACGGCCGCAGGCCCTACCACTCGGTGAACTTCATCACCGTCCACGACGGCTTCACGCTCTACGACCTGTTCACCTACGCGATGAAGCGGAACAAGTGCGGGCCGCTCAACCCGGTCTGCTGCGATCAGCCGAACAGCCCGTTCTGCGATCGCGACTCGGGCGAGTCGAACAACCGCTCGCGCGACTGGGGCGACGAGGCGCTCAAACGCCAGATGATGCGCAACGCGTTCGTGGCGCTGATGATCGCCCACGGCACGCCGCTCATCCTCGGCGGGGACGAATGGATGCGCACCCAGCTGGGGAACAACAACGCCTACTCCAACGGCGCGGACAACGAGTTCAACTGGTTCGACTGGGGTTCGTGGAAGCCGAACGACGAGAAGAACCGGATGCACGACTTCGTCCGGCAGCTCGTCCACTTCCGCCGCGACAACGCCTGGGCCTTTGCGCCCACCGACTACGCCGAAGGCGCCGCCAGCTTCGAATGGCGGAGCCCGATGAACACGCCGGCCGACGCCAACACCTGGAACGGCCGGAGCATCATGCTGCACTACGCCCACCCGCCGGCCGGGAAGGCGCAGCTCGTCATCCTCATCAACATGGCGGGCACGCAGGTGGACTTCACCCTGCCGCCGGGGAGCTGGGCGCGCGTGCTCGATACGCAGAGCTACTTCGACCGGGACGACGGGTTCTTCGCGTCGCCGGACTTCCCGGGTGAGAAGCCGGTGCGCAGGTCGTGGAACATCACCACCGACGCGCCTTCGCCCGTCCCCGGCAACAACTACGGCGTGCCGCCGCGTTCGATCGTGATCCTCCAATCCTTTCAGCCATAAGCCGAGGGAGTGGTTCGTGCACGACGACGCCTATGGACTGCCGAATGGGGAAGGGGAGATCGCCCAGGTGGGCGAGCTGATTGCGGAGGCCTTCGGCTTTCCTCCCTCCTTCTCCGCGTCGTGGTTCGCCTACGCCGGGTTGGAGAACCTCCGGCGGATCCGCGACGGACAGTCGGTCGGCGGCGGGCTCCTGCTCATCCCCATGGGCCAGTTCTGGGGCGGGCGCGCCGTGAAGCTGTGCGGCTTCGCGGGTGTGGCCACGAAGCCCGAGGCGCGTGGGCGCGGGCTCGGCACTCGGATGATGGCCGCGGCGCTCGGCGAGCTGCGACATGCGGGCTGGCCGCTTGCGGGCCTGTATCCCGCCACGCAGGCGCTCTACCGGAGGGTGGGCTTCGAACAGGCCGGGGTCCGCGTCGAACATCGGGGTCCCATCACTGCGCTGCCGGTGTTCTCCCGCGAGCTGGCGATGCGCGCCTTCGTCCCGGGTGACCTTCCGGCGGTGCAGCGCGTGTACACCAGGGCGGCGCGCCACCGGAACGGCTGGCTGGACCGCGGCCCGTACATCTGGCACCGGGTCCAGCACCCGCGCCAGCTGCAGGCGCACGGCTATGTCGTGGCGCCGCAGGGCGGCGGCATCGAGGGGTACGTCTTTCTCCAGCGCGTCCAGAAGCCAAACGGGCGGATTGACGTGAACGTGGTCGACATGGCGGCGGCGACGCCGCGCGCCCTTGAGCGGCTGGTGACCTTTCTGCGAGACCACGAGTCACTCGCCGAGGACGTCGTGTTCTTCGGCGGTGGGAACGACGGACGGCTGTCGCTCCTTCGGGAACAGCGGCTGGTCTCGCACACGGTCGAGGCGTGGATGATCCGCGTGCTCCACGTCGAGCGCGCGCTGGTGGACCGCGGCTACCCACGCGGGCTCTCGGCCACGCTGCACCTGGAGATCCACGACGAGCTGTTCCCGGAGAACAGCGGCCGCTTCGTCCTCGAGGTCTCGGGTGGAGAGGGGCGCGTCCGCCGGGGTGGCGATGGCGCGCTCCGGTGCGACGTCCGCCAGCTCGCGGCGCTGTACTCGGGGTTCCGCAGCGCCACCACGCTGAACGAGCTTGGGCTGATCGACGCGACCGAAGAGGCGTGCGAGGTGGCCGATGCGCTCTTCCTGGGCGAACCGCCCTCGACGCCCGACGTGTACTGAGGCGCGGCATGCCCTGGGCTATAAGCGCGGCACCGCATGCGTGTCCGGCTCTCGAGGTGGTGGTCCGCGCTGATCGTGACGCTGTGCCTGGGGCCCGTGGCCGCGTGGGCGGAGGCTGAGCCCGGGCGGTTCAGCGCGGGCGGCTATTTCCGGGTGATGTCGCGCCCGGACCTGCAGGGCGGAAACGGATCGCTCGGGTTCTGGAACCTCTACGGGCGGCTGTTGAACGAAGGCCCGTACGCCGCGCTGGAGATGCGCCTGGATGTGCTGCGCAACCCGGCCGGGCACCGCGATCCGTGGGCGGCGGTGCAGGCGCGGATCGAGGGCGGATCGGTGGCGAATGCGGACGCCGGCAACGGCGGCCTCGCCAACTTCCGGCTCAGTCAGCTCTACGTCCGCGCGGGGAACATCCTGTTGGATCGGGTGACCTGGCAGCTGGGCACGCAGGAGAGCTACTTCGGGGAGCTCGGCCTCTACGACATGCGCCCGGCGCAGCTCTTCGAGCAGATGCTGGGGCTCTCCGCGCGCTACGAGGTCGACCGGTTCGACCTTCTGCTCGCAGTGGGCGACTCCGGGTACGCCCTCCGTGGCAGCGAATACGACCCGATCGCCACGGTGGGCGGTTCGGTCCGGGTCCGGCTCGTCCCCGCTCACCTGGAGCTGGGCACGGGCGGTCAGTACGCGCTCGAGCCGAAGACGCCGGGCGACCGGTTCGCGCCGTACGACACGCCGGACATCACCTGGGAGCAGGTGGTCCGTCGCGAGGTGGTCCGTGATTTTCTCGCCGCGCACCCAGGCGAGGAGGACTTCTTCCCCAGGCCGATCGCCACGCAGGCCTCCTCCTGGAAGGTGGTGGGCTACCTCGGCTTCGGCGGCTTCGGCCCGGTGACCTGGAACAACTTCTTCATCCACTACGCGAAGCGGCACCCGGACCGCTCATACGTCGAACATTTCAACGGTCGAGACTTCACCATCTACATCACTTCACTCACCGATCAGCGCTACGAGCTGACCGCGGGAGACGAGGTCCAGCTCCGCCTCGTCCCCGGCCGGCTGGAAGCGGTGTGGGCCGGGCTGTACGGGCGCGACGTCAACCTCGACAACACCGTCCAGGCGGGCGAGGACAATCGCGAGTACCTCTCCACGGTGCTCCGGCTGCAGCTGTACCTCACCCAGACCACGCACCTCCTTCTCGAGAACGCGCTGGCGAAGGAGGTCTCGCTGAACGGGAACCTCTACCGGAACCACGTGGACTCGGTGTTCGAGAACGACGACGGTTTCCCCGATTCGCGCGGGCTCCAGTTCGGGGACTCGGACACTCGGATCACCTGGCAGTTCAAGACCGGCATCGTGCTGAACCCGACCGGGCCGGGGATCTACACGCGTCCTTCGCTGCGGCTGCTCTACGGGTTGCAGTACTCGACCCAGCAGCAGGCATTCGGGAGCGGCTACGTGAGCAGCCTCGACCAGTACAACGTCTTCGGCACCGGCCCCGAACAGCACTGGCACTCGCTGGTCGCGATCGAGGCGGAGGGGTGGTTCTGATGCGTCCGTCGATTCGCCACACCCTGTGGCTCGGGCCGCTGTCGCTCGTCGTGGGTCTCTTCGGCTGCATCCACCGCACCGAACCCATCCGGCTGTCCACTCCGCAGGCGGTGGCGATCGCCTTCGTGCAGGACGACGAGAACGGCGCGGAGGTGATGGACGCGCCCGAGGCGGTGAAGGAGGCCGTCCTCTCCGCGCTCGCCGCACGGAACCTCCGCGCCGAGCCGGTGGATCCGCAGCAGGTCCGTCAGGTCTTCAAAGCGGTGCGCGCGAGCGAGCGGCGGCTGGCCTGGCTGAAGGAGTCCACCGACGCGCCGTGGGCGCTGCTGGTTGAGACCCGCGCGCGCTTCTTCTCGCAGCTCGGCGGCCGGTATCGCTGGGTGGCGCTGGCCAGGCTCACTGCGCAGGACCGCGCATCCGGGGCTGCGCCCATCACCCGCGACTTCGAAGAAGGCGTGGTGCTGCAGTTCGACCACCAGCGCGCTCCCGAGGCACTGGAGATCGCCGCCCCGCGGATCGGCGATGCGGCCGGGGCGCTGTTCGACGATCTGCTCGTCGTCCCGTCGCACGCGTCGCACCGGCTTCCTCAGCCGGGGGCGATCTACTTCGTGATGGTCGACCGCTTCGCGAACGGAGATCCGTCCAACGACGGCGCCGTCGACCCGGCGGATCCGGCCGCGTTCCACGGCGGCGATCTGCAGGGCGTCATCGATCACCTCGATTCGCTCCAGGCGCTCGGCGTCCAGACCGTGTGGCTCTCGCCCATCTTCAAGACGAGGACCACGAAGTTCTTCGGCTTCGGTGCTTTTCACGGCTACTGGGTCTACGACCTCACCGAGGTCGAGCCCCGGTTCGGCGATCGGAGGTTGCTTCGACGTCTCTCTGACGAGCTCCACCGCCGGGGGATGAAGCTGTTGCTGGACGTGGTGCTGAACCACGTCGGGCCGGACGCGCCGCTGGTGAAGGAGAAGCCGGCGTGGTTCCACCACCGGGGGCCGCTGGAGCATTGGGACGATCCGGATGAGGTCCAGATGCACGACGTGTTCGGCCTGCCCGACCTCGCGCAGGAGAACCCCGAGGTCTACGCGTACCTGTTGGACGCCTCCCTGAAGTGGATCCGCGACGTGGAGCCGGACGGCTTCCGCCTGGACGCGGTGAAGCACGTGCCGGTGTCGTTCTGGCGCCGGTACACGGCGGACGTGCGGAGGGCGGCCGGCGACGGCTTTCTGCTGTTGGGCGAGATGCTGGACGGAAACGTGGAGGTCGTCGCGCGCACCTGGCGGGAGGGCGGCTTCGACGCCGTGTTCGACTTCCCGCTCAAGTACGCCGTGGAGGAGGCGATCTGCAGGAGCGGGCCGCTGACGCACCTTTCGGCGACGCTGTCGCTGGATCGGCTCTACGCGGATCCGTCGGCGCTGGTGACGCTGGCGGACAACCATGATTTCCCGCGGATCGTCACCGCGTGCGGCGGCGATCTGGAGAAGGTGAAGCAAGTGCTGACGGTCCTGTTCACCGCCCGCGGCACGCCCAGCCTGACGTGGGGCACCGAGGCGGCGCTGACGGGCGCGAAGGAGCCGGAGAACCGCGGCGACATGCGGTTCGATTCACAGCCGCTCGCCGGGCACCTGACGCAGTTGCTGAAGCTTCGCCGGACGCATCCGGCGCTGGTGCACGGCGCCCCGTATCAGGTCGAGGTCGATCAGGACCTCTGGGTCGAGGCGCGGATCCTTCCCGACGAGGCGGCGCTGATTCTGGTCAATCGGACGGATCGCCCCATCGAGTTGCACCCGAACGACGCCGGGCTGCGACGGCAAGCCGGCACCATCGGATACCCGGTGTCCGCGACGGACCGGGGTGCTGTGCCCGGTCCAGCGGGCGCTTACGAACGTGCCCGAGATACGCAGCAGGGCGCCGCGCCCGAACGCGCGGACGCTTACGAGCCTACGCGGGCAACGGAGCGAAGCGCTGCGCCCGATCCCGCGGACGGTTACGAAGCTCCGCGAGCCACCGATCGGGGCGCTGCACCCGAGCTCGGGGACGCTCACCGACATGTGCGAGATACGGAGTGGGGCGCTGCACCCGTACTCGCAGACGCATACCAACCTGTCCGGGCCGCGGAGTGGGGCGCTGCACCCGTACTCGCAGACGCAAACCAACCTGTGCGGGCCGCGGAGCGGGACGCCGCACCGGAACTCGGGGACGCATACCAACCTGTCCGGGCCGCGGAGTGGGGCGCTGCACCGGAATTCGGGGACGCAAACCAACCTGTGCGGGCCGCGGAGCGGGACGCCGCACCGGAATTCGGGGACGCAAACCAACCTGTGCGGGCCGCGGAGCGGGACGCCGCACCGGAACTCGGGGACGCAAACCAACCTGTGCGGGCCGCGGAGTGGGACGCTGCACCCGTGCTCGCAGACGCATACCAACCTGTCCGGGCCGCCGAGTGGGGCGCTGCACCGGAATTCGGGGACGCATACCAACCTGTCCGGGCCGCGGAGCGGGGCGCTGCACCGGAACTCGGGGACGCAAACCAACCCGTGCGGGCTACGGAGCGGGGCGCTGCACCCGTACTCGCAGACGCTTACGAACATGCGCGCGCTCCCGACCGGCGTGCCGCGCCCGAATTTGCGGACGCACACGACCCTGCGCGAGCTACCGATCGCGGCGCCGCGCCCCCACACACGGACGCTTACGAACCTGCGCGAGTCAGGGCGTGGGGCGCTATGCCCGAACTCGCGGACGCACGCGAACATGTGCGGGCGACGCACCGGAGCGCTGCGCCCGAACGCGCGGACGCCCACGAATCGGCGCACGAGATTGGGGCGCTCCCGGGCGCGCTGGCGTCGGCCCGGTGGATTCCTGCGCTCGGTGCGCACCTTGCTCCCGGCGGGGCGGTGCGGATTCCGCCGTACTCGGCAGCGGTCTGCTTCGCCAGGGCGCCCACACCCGGCGCCTTCGCCGCGCTACATGAGCAGGCCGAGCGGATCTGGCGTGGCACTGCGACGTCGGTGGACGTGCTGTTCCACCTGGGTAACGGTGCGTCTCCGGAAGGCGAGTTGCGGCTCATCGGCAGCGCGCCGGAGCTGGGCGGTTGGGATCCGAAGGTGGCGCCGTCATTCCACGTCATAAAGTCGGCGCAGAGCGACCTCCGCGGACCGCAAGACAGAGCGCGAACCAGCGACGGCACGCACCGCCCCGAGGTCGAGCGCGCGCTCGCTGCCGATGCAGGCTTGCGCGGGGACGCTGCGCCTTCCGGCCGCGTTGTCCGGCTGCAGCTTCCACCCGGAACCTACGAGTACAAGCTGGTCTCCACGCGCCCGGCCGCGGAGCCGGTCTGGGAGTCCGGCGCGAACCGCGTGCTCGTGGTGCCGCCCGGGCCCGGGGGCGGACGCCTGCTCGTCGACGTCTCGCTGGACTGGGAACAACCGGCGGTCGTGGCGCGGCGCCCGATGGACTAGAGAGGGCGCGTGAACGATCGAATCCTCCGAGCCGCCCGCCGCCAGAGCACCGACACCACGCCGATCTGGATCATGCGCCAGGCCGGGCGCTATCTGCCCGAGTACCGCGAGATCCGCGGGAAGGTCTCGTTCCTCGAGCTGTGCAAGACGCCCGACCTTGCGGCGGAGGTGACCGTCCAGCCGGTGCGCCGGCTCGGCGTGGACGCGGCGATCATCTTCTCCGACATCCTGATCCCCGTGGAGCCGATGGGGATGACTCTGGAACTGGGCGACCACGGGCCGCACCTGCCGCAGCCCATCCGCACCGCGGCCGACGTGGCGAAGCTGCACGGGTTCGACCCGGAGACGTGCTGCGGCTTTCTCGCGGAGGCGATCCGACGGACGCGTGCGGCGCTGAACGACTCGGTGCCGGTGATCGGCTTCTCCGGCGCGCCGTTCACGCTCGCCGCGTACATGGTGGAGGGGGGCGGCTCGAAGAACTTCATGACCATCAAGCGGCTGGTGTTCGAGCAGCCGAAGGTGGCGCATGCGCTGTTCGAGACAATCACCAGCGCGCTCATCCCGTACCTGAAAATGCAGGTCGCCGCGGGAGCGAAGCTGGTCCAGATTTTCGACTCCTGGGGCGGCGAGCTCTCCCCGAGGGACCTGCGCGAGTTCAGTCTCCCGTACCTGCAGCGGATCGTCTCCGAGCTGAAGGCCACCGGCGTGCCGGTCATCTTCTTCGGCACCGGGATGTCGGGCGCGCTGCCCGTGCTCAAGGAGATCGGCGCCGACGTCATCGGGTGCGACTGGCGGATCGAGATCGACCGGGCGCGCGAGGTCCTCGGCCCCGACGTGGCCGTGCAGGGGAACCTCGATCCGCTGGCGCTCTTCCTTCCCCGCGAGGCGCTCGCGGAGCGCGCGGAGGAGATCGTCCGCCGTGCCGGCCCGGTGGGGCACATCTTCAATCTCGGCCACGGGATTCTCCCGCCCACCGATCCGGACGCGGCGCGGGCGCTGGTGGACGCCGTCCACGCGGCCGGAACCCGGCTCCGCGCATCCCGGAGCTGAAGAGCGCCTCAGTCGCCGCCGCGCGAGCGGAGCCGCTCGAGCTGAGCCTGCGACAGCTCGTGGAGCCGGTCGAAGAGATCGAGGAACGTCCGCAGCTCCGCGTCTGTGTAGCCGGAGAGCACCTCCGCGAACCCCTGGGACATCCCGCGGTAGGCGCGCTCCAGCTCCAGAGCGCGTGAGGGTTCGACCCGGACGATGACGCGTCGCCGATCCGCGGTGTCGTGCTCGCGGCGGATGAACCCCGCAGACTCGAGCCGGTCCAGCATCCGGGTCACCGCGCCCGTCGACAATCCGGTGTGGCGGGCCAGGTCCCCGGCCGTGCCCTCGCCGATCCGCCGGAGCACGCTCAGGCACCTGAGGTCGGTGACGTGCAGCCCCAGCCCGTCGGCCACTGCCTGGTGGAAGAGGATCCCATCCGCCGAGCTGCGCTCCGCCGCCTCGGCCAGGCGGCGCAGAAGCTCCTTGCGGTCCCCGCTCGGTCTTCTTGACATGACGCTCCTGTTGTCTGCATCATGCAGATATTGATTGAGTAAGCAGATGCCTGATGCAGAGAATCGCACATTCAAGACGAGAGTGCGCGTGGCCGCTGCGGTCAGCGGGATCGGCGCCCTCGCGTTTTCGGTCTGGGTGCTGGTGGAGGGAGCGCTCCGCCCCGGCTACCACCCGCTCCGGCATCCGGTGAGCCTGATGAGCCTCGGTCCGCACGGGTGGATGAACGTCGCGGCCATCGCGCTGATGGCCCTCACCCTGCTGTGCGCGGCGGTGCTGCTGCGGCGCGGGCTGCCGGCGCAGGGTCCCGGGCGGACCGCCTGGGTCTGGATGGTGGTGGCGGCGGACGCCTTCGGGCTGCTCGCCATCTTCCCCATCGACCCCGGGCTGGACTATCCGCCGGACGTGGCGCCCCGGCGGACCATCCCCGGGTTGATCCACGGGCTGGCAGGGACGATCGCCTTCATCGCTCTGGCCGTCAGCGCCTTCGCGAGCGCGCGGCGGTTCGCCGCGGATTCCTACGGCGGCTGGGCGCGGATCGGGCGGTGGCTCGGCGCGGTCATCCTCCTTGGCTATCTGGCCGCGGGCACGCTGACCGGGCTGGACCAGGCCGGCGTCGTGACCAGCGCTCCCGGCGGGCTCGCGCAGCGCATCGCGCTGGCGGCGGCTGTGCGTGGGTCGTTCTGGTAGCGCGCGGGCTCCCGGCGCCGGGAGAACGGCGATGAGCGCAGCGCGCCTGCCGAAGCGGCTGTGGACGCACGCGGTGGAGACGGCGGTCTCTCCAGAGTGGGCGTGGCGCCGGCTCTCGGACATCCGGGCCGGGCGGTGGGCGCCCGACGACGCGCCGCTGGCGTTGCATTCGGGCGAGACGCTCACCGGTGCCGAGGCGGTGGAGCTGGTGGGTGGGCCCGGGCGTTTTGCGGTCACCGTCACCAGGAAGAGCGGGGAAGTGGGGCGGTGCACGCTGGAGGTGAATGCCCCGGTGCGCTCGGTGGCGGTGCAGGGCGAGTGGTGGTTTCGGGGCGAGCTGCGCGTGGAGCCCGCCGCGCTCGACCGTTCGCGCCTGGTTCTGGAGGTGTTCAATGTCGCCCCCGGTTGGGGCCGCCACCTGGCGCCGTTGGTCGCCCGCGGCGTTCGGGCCCGCACGCGCGCGGACCTGGAGGCCATTGCCGCGCGCCTTCAGGCCGAAGGGACGGTCACCGCGTCGGCTTCATGAACTTGAGGCAGAAGCGGTCGCTGGTGCCGCGCCGGGCCCCAGCCGCGCCGGGGGCGGCGTTCCAGTCGCGCGCATCTGCCGGGTTGCGCAGAAAGTCGCCCTCGGCCACCAGGGTGAAGCCCGCCTTCGTCACCTCGTTGCGCACCAGCTGCTCGTCGATCCGGTGGAGGGTCTGGGCATCCTGCGCCCCGGTGCCCGGCTTCGCGCTGGAGTCACACACCGCGTAGATGCCACCGGACCGGAGCGCTTGGAACACCGCCCGGTTCATCTTCTCTCGGTCGACGTTCAGCCACACGGTGTCATGGTAGATGGCGTTGCTCACCACCAGGTCGAGCCCCGTCGCCTCCGGGGGCAGCGGATCGTCCAGCTCGCGATCCACGCGGACCACGTTCTTCATCACCGGTCTGGACAATCGCTCGCTCCACGGCTTCTCGGCGAAGCGCTCCAGGACCCACCGCGAGTTCTGGCCGTACACCACGCCGTCCGGCGCCACCGCGCGCGCGAGCAGCTCGGTGGTGTAGCCGCCGCCGGCGAAGAGCTCGGCCACCTTCATCCCCGGCGCGACCTCCAGGAAGGAGAGGAACTCGACCGGTTTGCGCCCCGGGTCGAGCGCGCGGTCCGCCTCGGTGCGGTCGGAAGCGGCGACGAGCGCCTGCAGGCGATCGCTCGAACCGGAGGGAGCAGACGTTTCGGCCGGCGCGTGCGCGCAGGCGGAGAGGGCCAGGGGGACAAGGGCGATGAGGAGAGTCGGTCGCATGAAGTGGTGTTCTAACGGGGCGCGGCGGCGTGGGCGAGCGGTGGAGGTGTGGCGATTCTTCTACCGTCTGCCGTTGGCTGTGGCGCCGCTTCGGAGCGCGGTGGTCTTTCCTGTGGCGGTGGCCCGGGTCAGCCGGTCACCACTTCGACGTGGCTGACGCCTCCAGAGACCTCGATGTCGTAGAAGTCCTTCGCGTCCTGTGCGCCGGGGGTGGAGAGCCGAAGCAGCCCGCCCACGCTGGCGAACTGCTGCTCGTCGAGCACCAGGGAGCTGGCTCCGCCGGTGAGGACGACCCGCGCTGCCACCTTCGCCGGACGCCTCAGCGTCACGCTGCTCGCGCCGCCGGTGATGCGGATTCCCACTCTGCCCTTTGGCCGGGGCAGCCGCGTCTCCACCTGGCTCACGCCGCCCGTGAGGTCCAGGCCGCCCAGCTGGATGCGGGAGAGGTCTGCGTGCAGCCGGGAGACACCGCCGCGCAGCTCGATGTGCCACGGGATGGCCTCGTTCAGCGATAGGTCCGCGCCCGCCTTGCGCCAGTCGAAGGGACTGAAGCGGCCGTACTGCACGGTGACCGTCCCATCGTCCACCTTCACCGTCGGCATCCGCCCTTCGAAGGTGGCGGAGATGAGCTCGTCGTCCGGAGCGCCGCCGTGCAGCTTCACCACCGCCGCGCCGGAGGAGAAGCGCAGCAGCCCCCGCTGGACGTTGCCGAGCGGCACGGTCGCGCGCCCGTCGCCGATATGCGCTTCCCTGGGGCGGGTGGGGCGCAATCGCTCGGCCTCGGACCGCATCACCTCGGAGACGCGCTGCACGAAGATGAGCGCCAGCTCCAGCTCGGTGGCGCTGAACTGGCTCCACGACGCGGCCATCCGTTGGCCGATCTCCGACTGGAGGGCGACCAGCGCCGAGAGCTGGTCGGCCACCGGTTCGAGCACCACCACGCGGCGGTCGGTGGGGTGCCGCGCGCGGCGGACGAACCCGGCGCGCTCGAGGCGGTCCACCACTGCGGTCACGGCGCCGGAGGTCAGCCCGGTCTGATCCGCCAGCTTGCCCGCGGTGACCGGTTCCTTCTGCCACCGCAGAAAGCTGAGCGCCTTGAGGTCGGTGAGGTGCACCCCGAGCCGGTCCGCCATGGCCTGGCTGAGCAACAGGTCGTGGTCGCTCATCGTCCGGAGCGCGGCGATGAGGTCCTGGATCACCCCCGCCCGGGGGCTGCGGTCACTTGACATGCCTGGGCTATCCTCTTAACTTGCAGGTATCTCAATCATCAAGATAATCGTCTGTCGAAATGATGGTCGATCGGGAGACAAGATAGATGAAGCCCCGGCGCCGCACAGCGGAAAGGCCTCCCCCTCTTCGGGGAACCGCGATCCGGATCGGCAGCGCGGCGCTGTTGCCGGCCTGGTTCCCCTGGGCCGGGTCGGGGGGGGGGGCGGGGGCCGGGGGCGGGGCCCCCCCCGCGCGGGGAGGGGGGGGG
>JADGHL010000109.1 GCA_019686135.1 Myxococcaceae bacterium
GCTCGGGGAGGGCGGCGTTGTACAGCGGGATGGCCCGCCCCAGATAGAAGTAGCCACCCGATCCCCACCTCCCCTCGCCCGAGACCAGGATCCCCGTCGCCTCCGGCGAGCGCGTCGCGCGCACGTACGCGCGGAACTCGTCGCCCCGGAAGTCCGGCGCGCCCAGAAAGAAGAGCCACCCCGATACGAGCGCGGCGACGGCCAGCGCGCGCCTTTTTCCGATCGAGCCCACGCGTTCACGCAGAAGCGCCACAAGCCCCGGCGCGGCACCGAGCGCAAACAGCACCAGCGCGGGATAGAGGAAGCGCGACTCCTTGTGCGGCGTCGCGCCGATCGCCAGCACGTAGGGGATTGCCAACCAGGTGGGGAGCGGGAGCCGCCGCTCGCGCAGGACCGACGCCACCGTCCCGGGCCACGCCCAGGGAGCCATCCAGTACGCGAGGAACGGCAGATAGAACCACCACGGCTCGCGGCCGAACTGGGCCTCGGCGTGGCCGCTCAAGAGGTTGAATTCGATGTACGCGCGCAGCGAATGGAAGGGAGCGCCCCAGGTGGCCTGGTCCAAAGCTCCCAGCCCGAGCGCGATCAGCGCGCCGCCCACGCAGCAAGCGCCCAGCGTCCGGAAACGGCGCGTGGCGACCAGCCACACCAGCGCGGCGAGCACGAACACCGCCGAGCCGTAGCGCGCCACCACCGACAACCCGAGCAGCACGCCCCCCCAAAGCCCGTCGGCGATCCAGATGCGCGTCCCGCTCTCGCGCGACCGGTCGAGGCGATCCACCGCCATCACCAGAAGCGCGGTGGAGAAGGTCTCGCCCATGGTGCGGCCGCAGAACTGGAGCACCGGCCCCATCGCCGCGACGAGGAGCCAGGCGAACACCGTCGGCCACCCGGTCGGCCCGAGCCGCCGCTGCACGTAGCGGTAAGCGGCGATCAGCAGCCCCACCTGGAGCGCCAGCACCGGAACGGCGATCACCGCGCGGATTCCCCGCGGGTCGTGGATGCCGATCGCCTCCGTGAGGCGGATGAACCACGACAGGACGATCGGCGCCGCCCAGTTGCGCAGCCCGACCTCCCACTCCCACGCGACGACGCCGAAGCCGTGCACGCGGCGCCATGCGGGCTCGAGGTACTGATAGACCTCGTCCGGGTGCCAGCGCCCCAGCTGCCAGGCGGCGAAGGCCACGGGCAGCACCGAGAACGCGGCGATCGCGACGACCGGGGACCACCTCCGGGTGCGCGCTGGAGAAACGTCGGTCGCATCGGCGGGGACTTTCGGCGCCTCGAGAGGGAGGGACATCAGGGCGCGCATGAAAGGGGCTCGGACTCCGGGTTGCAACGGCGTCCGACGACGACGCGCCCTTCTGATCGCCACGCCGGATCGCCCGCCCACCCGCCGGGCGCTGCGCATGGACGCATCGCCCGGGCTCCGTTACCTTGCCCCGCCCCATGGCCTACCTCGTCCTCGCTCGAAAGTGGCGCCCGCAGACCTTCCACGACATGACCGGCCAGGAGCATGTCGTGCAGACGATCGCCAATGCGATCAAGGCCGACCGCGTGGCCCACGCCTATCTGTTCTGTGGACCGCGCGGCGTGGGAAAGACCACCGCGGCGCGGCTGCTCGCCAAGGCGCTCAACTGCGAGAAGGGCCCCACCGCCGAACCCTGCGGCACCTGCCAGCCGTGCACCGAGATCGCCGCCGGCACGTCGGTGGACGTGGCGGAGATCGACGGCGCCTCGAACAACGGCGTGGAGAACGTGCGCGAGATCCGCGAGGCGGCGAAGTACCTGCCCCAGCGCGACCGCCACAAGATCTACATCATCGACGAGGTCCACATGCTGTCGACGGCGGCGTTCAACGCGCTGCTGAAGACGCTGGAGGAGCCGCCCGGGCACGTGAAGTTCATCTTCGCGACCACCGAGCCGCAGAAGGTCCCCGACACGATCCTCTCCCGCTGCCAACGCCACAACTTCCGCCGCGTCCCCGTCACGGACATGACCCGGCGGCTGAAGGAGATCCTCGCCGCGGAGAAGGCCACCCTCTCCGACCGCGCCCTCGCTCTCGTGGTACGGCAGTCCGACGGCGGGATGCGCGATGCGCTCTCGCTGCTCGACCAGGTGCTCTCGGCGTGCGGGAACGAGCCCAGCGACGAGGCCGTGGCAGAAGCGCTCGGGGCGATCGACCGCACCGTGGTCCAGACCTTCGCCGAGGCGCTCGTCCGCCGCGACGCGAAGACGCTGCTGGCGATGATCGAGGACCTCTTCAACAAGGGGGTCGATCTGCGCCGCCTGACCGAGGATCTCGCGCTGCAGCTGCGCCACCTCGTCGTCGCGCGGACCCTGGGCGAACCGCCCCCGGAGCTCGCCGAGTCCGAACGACAGGCGGTGCTCGCGCTCTCGAAGGAAGCGGATGTCGCACAGCTGACGCGCCTCTTCGATGTGGTGCACGAGTCCCTCTACGAGCACGCCCGGGCGGCGCCGCCCAATCCCCGCCTCGCGCTGGAGATGACGCTGCTCAAGGCCGTGCAGTTGGCGCCGGCAGCGTCGATCCCCGATCTGATCGCGAAGGTGGAGCGGATCGCCGGCGGAACCCTGACCACACCGGGCAGTGTCGGAGCGCAAGGAGGTCGCTCCAGCCCCGCTCCCTTTCGTAGCTAGCCCGCCCGCGGGTGCACCGCCCGCCGGCTTCGAGCGCGTCGATCTCGGCGTAGCGCCTGCCGCATCGTCGACGGGCGCTGCGACACGAGCGGGTCCCTCGGACGTCGGCGCACCGACACGTGCCTCGCCTTCGCCTCAGATGGGCGCTGCGCCGCGCACGTCCACAGCGCCCGTACGGTTCTCCGACGCGGTCGCGTCCTCCGTCTCCGCGGCCGCAGCTCAGACGCGAACGCCCCCAGCCTCCGCGCACGTCGCCGACGCGGCGACAGCGACGCACGCGTCCCGGGCATCGGCGGCGGCCTCTGATGCGGGTGGATCGACACCTGTCGCCTCTGCCTCCCCGCCTCTGCCTCAGATGGGCGCTGCGCCGAACGCGTCCCGAGTCTCCGCCGACGCCCCGGGCGCAGGCGCTGCGCGCGCGTTCTCCACCTCCGCGGCCGTGTCCGAGGCAGGTGCCGCGCCGCACACGTCCCCGGACTCCACACACGTCTCGGGCGCAGGCGCAACACGCGCGTCCTCCGTCTCCGCCGTCACTCAGTCAGGCGCTACACCGCACACGCCTCGGGACTCCGCACACGTCTCGAGCGCATCCGCAACACGCGCGTCCTCCGCCACGGCGGCCGTACATCAGTCGGGCATTGTGTCGCGCTCCTCTGCGGACTCCGCTGCGGTCGCGCAGTCGGTTCCACTCCGCTCGCCGGCGCACGGTTCGCCTGCGCCGCTGCGGAATGAAACCCGTGCGATTCCCGCTCTCCCACCGGAGCCGCCGCCGGACGACAACGAACCGCCCTGGCCGACCGACGACGACGCGCCCGGGTTCTCCGGCCCCGCGTTCGAGATCGACACGTCGCCCGGCGGGTGCGCGACCGGCGAGTGTCTGCCGGAGACAACGCCGGCGCTTCCGCCCGACGGAATTCCCACGCCCGCGGTGTTCGAATCCTGGCGTCGGGTCGTGGACGCCGTGCGCAGCACCTCGCCGCGCCACGGCAAGTCGCTCGCCTTCGGCCGGCTGATCCGCGTCTCCCAAGGCGAGGTGGTGATCGGCTTCACGCCGGAGACGGACTTCCACCGCACCACGGTCCTCGGCCACGGCAAGTCGATCATCGAATCGGTGATGGCGCAGCACTTCGGCGTGCCGACCCGGCTGGTGGTCGATCCGACCGGCGCGAAGATGGCGCCCCCGTCGATCGCCGAGGAGGAGGCGCGCGAGAAGGCCGTACACGAGCGCTCGGTGGAGTCCCGCGTGCGCAACGACGCCGCGCTGCAGGCGACGCTCCGGATCCTGGGCGGGGAGATCGAACACATCCAGGTCCTGGAGCGCGAGCGGCCGAGCGTCGTGGACCCGGAACCACCCGACGAGAGCGCCTGACAAGCCCACCGCGCCCGACTAGGTTGCGCGCGATCTGGAACCCTGCGAGTCGAGGAGAGACATGCCCGGCGTCGACCTGAACTACTTCATCCGGCAGGCCAACAAGCTGACGGAGAAGATCGAACAGCGGAAGAAGGAGTTGGCGGAGGAGACCGTGGAGGGCAAAGCCGGCGATGGCCTGGTCACGGTGATCGCCACTGGCACCCAGGAAGTGAAGGCAATCAAGATCGACAAGAAGGCGATCGATCCGAACGACACCGCGATGCTCGAGGATCTGGTGACCGCCGCGGTGAACGCCGCCCTCACCCAGTCCCGCGAGCTCCAGCAGCGCGAGCTGGCCAAGGTCTCCGGCGGCATCAAGATCCCCGGCATCACCTGACATACGATGACTCCCGAGCCGCTCAACCGGCTGATCGCCCAGCTCGCCAGGCTCCCCGGGATCGGGGAGAAGACGGCGCAGCGGCTGGCCTTCTACATCCTGCGTGCGCCGCCGCAATACGCGCGCGATCTGTCGCAGGCGCTCCAGGAGGTCGTGGAGAAGGTCCGCCTCTGCGCGCGCTGCTTCTCGCTCACCGACCAGGAGCTGTGCGGCTTCTGCCTCGATGCGCGCCGCGACGACCGCATCCTCTGCGTGGTCGAGGGCCTGGCGGATCTGATGGCGGTGGAGCGCACCCGCGAGTTCAAGGGCCGCTACCACGTGCTGCACGGCGTCCTCTCTCCGCTGGAGGGCGTGGGGCCGGATCAGCTGCGGATCAAGGAACTCCTCGCGCGGTTGGAACCGGGCCGGGTGGAGGAGGTCATCGTCGCCACCAACCCGGACGTCGAGGGCGAGGCCACCGCGCTCTACCTCACCCGGCTGCTCAAGCCGATGGGCCTCAAAGTGACCCGCATCGCCCAGGGCGTCCCGATGGGCGGGGACCTCGAGTACGCCGATCAGGCCACCCTCGCCCGCGCCCTCTCCGCCCGGCGCGAGCTCTAGGGTGATCGCCGTTCTTGCTGGCCCCCCCTACGTTTGCTAAGGAGGAACGGCTTTCCGATCGCCGGACCTAACTCTCCGATTTTCTTTTGGAAACGGCGTCCCGGGGGAGCCGACAGCCGATGGCCACACAACTGGTGATGTATGAAGAGGAGTTCAGCAAGATCAACGCGGTCTGCGATCGGCTGACCAAAGATGCCAACGCCAAGGTCGTCTTCCTCGTCGACAAGAACGGGCAGCTGATCTCGGCGGCAGGGCAGACGCAGAACATCGACACGACGTCGCTGGCGTCGCTGACCGCGGGCAACGTCGCGGCAATGGGCGGGCTCGCCAAGCTGATCGGCGAGAACGAGTTCCCGAACCAGTTCCACGAGGGAGCCAGGGACTCCCTCTACATGACGATCGTGGGCAGCCGCGTCGTCCTGGTGGTGATCTTCGACAACCGGACCTCGCTCGGCCTGGTGCGCCTGCGCATCAAGAAGGCCTCGGACGAGCTCAGCAAGATCTTCGACGCGCTACTGAAGAAGACCGAAAGCCCCGGCATGGGGTCGCCGTTCGCCGAAATCTCGGACGACGACATCGACAACCTTTTCAGCGAGTGACCGGGAAACCATGTCCTTCATCAACTACTCAAGCCGCGAGATCAACTGCAAGATCGTCTATTACGGCCCCGGTCTGTGCGGAAAGACGACGAATCTCCAGTACATCTACAACAAGACCAATCCGGAGACGAAGGGCAAGCTCATCTCCCTCTCCACCGAGACCGACCGCACCCTCTTCTTCGACTTCCTCCCGCTGTCGCTCGGTGAGATCCGGGGCTTCAAGACCCGCTTCCACCTCTACACGGTCCCCGGGCAGGTCTTCTACGACGCGTCCAGAAAGCTCATCCTCAAGGGCGTGGACGGAGTGGTGTTCGTCGCCGACTCGCAGATGGAGCGCATGGAGGCGAACATCGAGTCGCTGGACAACCTCCGCACCAACCTCGCCGAACAGGGCTACGACCTGAACAAGGTCCCGTTCGTGGTGCAGTACAACAAGCGCGACCTGCCCAACGCGGTCTCGGTGGACGAACTGCACAAGGCGCTCAACCACCGCAACGTCCCCGAGTTCCAGGCGGTGGCGCCCACCGGCGTCGGCGTCTTCGACACGCTGAAGATGGTGGCCAAGCTCGTGCTGACCGAGCTGCGCAAAGGGCAATAGGGGGCCGCGACTCTTCGGGGGGCCGGAGCGCTGAGACGACGACGGTTGTGGCTGCCTGCCCGGTTGCCCACAACGCGCCTCGCCCGGCGACTTGCTCGCTGGTGTCTGGTATGAAAAGTCTCCGGCCGGTCTCGAGAGGTCTCCTTGCGTAACAGCCGCATTCCGCTCGCGTTCTTCGTCGCCGCCACGCTCTGCGGCGCGACCGCCTTCGCACAGACCGACGCTTCGGCCCCCGCGGGCGACGGCGATTCGACCCGGGCGGCCGCCGCTCCGGCCACGCCTCCCGACACCGAAGGCGAACCGGCTTCTGCCACCTCCACGCCGCAGACGGCGGACGAGGCGTTCACCACCCGCGTGAAGACGCTTGAGGAGCAGGTGGTGGATCTGAAGGAGAAGATCTTCCGCACCAAGGCGCGGCTCCTTCTGCTTCAGGAGACGGTGCTGGGCGGCGACCTCTCCCAGGGCGCCCGCGCGGTGCTCTGGCACAAGAACGAGATGGGCTCGTCGTTCGTGCTCGAGTCGGTGGCCTACGCATTGGATGGCGCGCCGATCTTCACCAAGGTGGACGCCAACGGCGACCTCGACAAGAACCCCGAGTTCGAGATCTTCAACGGGCGGATCGTCCCCGGCCAGCACCAGATCGCCGTGCGGCTCGTCTACCGCGGCCACGGCTACGGGGTGTTCAGCTATCTCGAGGGCTACAAGTTCAAGGTGCAGTCCAGCTACACGTTCAACGCCGAGGCCGCCAAGGTCACCACGGTGAAGATCGTCGGCTACGAGAAGGGCGGCTTCACCTCCGACCTCAAGGATCGCCCGGCGGTTCGCTACGACATCGAGGTCTCGAAGGATGCGGGGATGAAGAGCCCCGTGCAGGCGCAGGCGGAGCAGCCGTGACCCGACTTGCCAACACGCTCCTGAGCGTGCTGGCCGGAGCAGCGCTGGTCCAGACCGCCTCCGCACAGGAGGCCCGCCAGACCCCGCCGTCGCCGGTCGAGCTTGCCAGGCAGGTGGAAGACGTCGCCGCCGTGGTGAAGAACGCGGAGAGCCAGCTCCGCGTGGTGGAGACGCAGTACACCGAACGCCCGGAGCCGACCAACGACGAGGCGCTGGCCCGCCGCTTCTCCAACGGGGAGATCCAATACCTGCTCGGCGACTACAAGGGCGCCTCGGTCCTCTTCTACGACCTGGTCTCCGACAAGTCCTTCACGGAGAGCGACCGCTACCCGGACGCGCTCTTCTATCTGGCGGACGCGCTGTACCAGCAGCAGAACTACATCGGCGCGCGGCTGTACCTGCGCCTTCTCCTCAACCTCAAGGGGAAGCACTACCGCGAGGCGCTGGCGCGCTACCTGGAGATCGCCGGGCGGCTCAACGAGTTCCAGGGGATCGACGACTACATCAACCAGGCGAAGGGGCTCTCCGGCGGCGCGCTCCCGCCCGAGCTCAGCTACGTCTACGGCAAGTGGCTGTTCAAGCGGACCGACCTGCCGCAGGAGGAACGCCTCAACCGCGCGCGCGCCGCCTTCGAGCCGTTGGCCGCCCAGCCCGGCCCCGCCCACCTGCAGGCCATGTACTTCCTCGGCGTGGCGCTGGTGCAGGAGCGCAAGTTCGACGAGGCGATCGAACAGTTCCGGAAGATCACCCGCGAGGTCGCCTCCAACCCGCGCGATCTGAAGGTGAAGGAGCTGGCCAACCTGTCATTGGGCCGGCTGCTCTACGAGATCGGCCGGTACGACGAGGCGCTGGACCGGTATCAGGAGATCCCCCAGGACTCCGAGTACTTCGTGGACTCGCTTTACGAGATCGCCTGGACCCAAGTGAAGAAGGGCGAGTTCGAAAAAGCGCGCAACGCCACCGACATTCTGCTTTTGGTGGCGCCGGACTCCACCATCGCCCCCGAGGCGCGGATCCTCCAGGGACACCTGCTGCTCAAGCTCAAGAAGTACGACGAGGCCACCGAGACCTACAACGGCGTCATCAACACCTACGCCCCGGTGCGCGACGAGATCGACGCGTTGCTCACCGTGAACAAGGACCCCGTCGCGTACTTCGACAACCTGCTCGCGCGCAACGACCGCAACCTCGACGTCGCCCAGCTGTTGCCGCCGGTGGCGCTCAAGTGGGCCACCACCCAGCGCGAGGTGGCGGACGCGGTGCACATCGTCGACGACCTCGAGGTCGGCCGGCGCGGCGTGGCCGAGAGCCGGGACATCGCCAACCGGATCCTCAAGGCGCTGGACGAGCGCGGGCTGGAGATCTTCCCCGAGCTGCAGGACGGCTACACCCGCGCGGACGCGGTGGACAACGACCTTACCCGCGCGCAGCAGAACCTCGTCGGCATCGAGAAGGAGATGCTGGTCGACCGGCTCAGCGCGGACGAACGCAGCGAGCTGGACAACCTGCGCGCGCAGCGCGAACGCCTGCGGGAGAAGTTCGCCAACCTCCCCAAAACGCAGGAGGAGGTAGACGCGCGGAAGAAGAAGCTGCAGCGGAAGATCGACGCTCTGGCCCGTCAGGCGTTCGAAGCGGCGATCGAGCTGCAGGGGCTCTACGCGCAGCTGGCGGCGATCGACAAGTGGGTCGACGACACGCGCTCCCAGCGCCACAACACGCCTGAAGAGGAGAAGGCCTTCAAGGACAAGCTCCGCGCCGAAATTGAGAACGTCACCGCCCTGGAGAAGGACCTCGACCGCGTCCGCAAGGCGCTGCAGGACGAGCGCGAGACCGTGGACACGTCGATCGGCGGCGAGGCGCAGATCCGCAACGAGTACGAGGCGCTCCTGATGCGCGAGCACGAGCTGCTGTCCCGCGCGGAGGCGCAGCTGTCGCCGGAGGCGTCGAAGATCATCCAGCGGGTGCACGAGATCCGCGGACAGCTCCTGGACGTGCGCGCGCGGGTGAAGAAGGCCAAGGGGCAGATCCGCGCGGCGGTGAAGCGCCGCGGCGAGATCATCCGCGAAAAAGTGCTCGCCGAACGCCAGCTGCTGGATGGCTACGAGAAGGAGGTCGCCGCGGTGAGCGGGGACGCGCGCAACCTGGTGGGCCGGATCGCCTTCGACAGCTTCCGCCGCGTGCGCCAGCAGTTCTACGACCTCGTCCTCAAGGCCGACGTGGGCGTGGTGGACGTGGCGTTCACCCGCAAGCAGGACAAGACGGCGGAGATCCAGCGTCTGTCCCAGGAGAAGGATCACGAGCTCAAGGCGCTCGACGAAGAGTTCAAGGAAGTGCTGAAGGACGTCGACTGATGCGAAGGCTCCTCGTTCACACGGTGCTCGCCGTCCTCGGGGCGTCTCCCCTCGCCAGCGCCCAGACCGCCGCCACCGACGGCGCGAAGGCCGACGAGGCGAAGACCGACATCGCCCCGGTGGTGCGCCAGGAGACCCGGTACTTCGAGGGCATGGGCCGAACCCCGGAGGAGGAGCGGCTCTACGAGGAGCTCTCGCAGGCGATCGAGACCTACGAGAACGAGTCGAAGGACTTCCGCCGCGAAGTGCAGCTCCTCGTGGAGAAGAAGTACGAGGAGAAGCGCAACGGGCTGGCCCAGTCCTACGAGAAGGCGATCCGCGATCTCGAGGTGCTCGAGCGCAAGGAGCGCCTCGATGCGATCGCCCAGTTCGAGGAGTTCCTCAGCCGCTACGAGGACGACCCCGCCTCCGCCCGCTACACCCCGGACGTGATGTTCCGGCTCGGCGAGCTTTACTACGAGCGCTCCAGCGACGATCACATGCTGGCGATGCGGGACTACGAACAGCGCCTCCGGGCGATCGACCCCGCCTCGGACGTGGCGCCGCCCCCGGAACCGGTGCCGGACTTCGGGCCGTCGATCGCCCTGTACCGCAAGCTGATCGCCAAGTTCCCCGACTACAAGCTCAACGACGGAGCCTGGTACCTGCTCGGGTACTGCCTGGAGAAGCAGAACCAGTTCGAGGAGGGGCGCCAGGCCTACGCCGAGCTGATCCGCCGCTACCCGAAGTCGAGGTTCACCACCGAGGCGTGGGTCCGGATCGGCGAGTACTACTTCGACGCTTGGGACCTGCCGGACTCCCTCGAGAAAGCGGCGGACGCCTACGAGCACGCGGTGAAGGACACCACCCACCCGCTCTACGACAAGGCGCTCTACAAGCTCGCGTGGACCTACTACCGGATGGACCGGTTCGACGACGCGGTGGCGAAGTTCATCGCGCTCATCGACTTCTACGAGCAGAAGGCGCGCGAGAAGGGTGAAGAGGAGGTCGGCGGCGATCTGCGCAACGAGGCGCTGCAATACACCGCCATCTCGTTTGCAGACGACAAGTGGGGCTCATTGGCCAAAGCGCAAGAGACGTTCGCTCGGCTCGGGGGCCGCCGCTACGAGGCGGAGATCTACCGGCGCATGGGCGACGTCTACTTCGACCAGACGCTGCATGCGCAGGCGATCGAAGCGTACCGGCTGGTGCTGCAGAAGGATCCGCTGGCGAAGGACGCCCCGCAGATCCAGCAGCGGATCGTCCAGGCCTACGAGCGCGACCGGAAGCTGGGCGACGCGTTCCGCGAGGCGGAGCAGCTGGCCAACATGTTCGGCGAGAAGTCGGCCTGGTACCAGAAGCACAAGCACGACCCCGACGTGATCGCCGCGGCGGAGGATCTGGTCGAGAAGAACCTCTACTCGACCGCGGTGTTCCACCACCAGCAGGCGCTCCAGTACAAGAAGGACGGGAAGTTCGAGGAGGCGAAGAACGCCTTCATGGTGGCCGCCCGCTCGTACGAGACGTACCTCGCGCGGTTCCCGCGGGCCAAGAGCGCCTACGAGCTCGAGTTCTACCTGGGCGAGTGCCTCTACAACTCCTTCCAGTTCGCCGAGGCGGCGAAGCACTGGGAGGCGGTGCGCGACTCCACCGCCGACAACAAGTACCAGGAGGAGGCGGCGTTCTCCGCGGTGCTGGCGTGGCAGAAGCAGCTGGAGATCGACATCAAGGACGGCCGCGCCCGCGACCTCAAGGTGCTCAAGTCCAGCGAGCGCCCCGAGGGCGAGAAGATCGAAAAGATCCCGATGGCGGAGACGGAGCAGCACCTCGTGGCCGTCTCCGACGCGTGGCTGAAGCGGTTCCCCCAACACGAGCGCTCGCCGGGGATCGCCTACAAGGCCGCGGAGCTCTTCTACGTCCACAACGACTTCGACGAGGCGCGGCGGCGCTTCAAGGAGATCGTGAAGAGCTACCCGAAGAACGAGGTGGCCCAGTACGCGACCAACCTGATCGTCGAGAGCTACCTCGTCAGCAAGGACTGGCGCGCGGTGGAGGAGGTCTCCGCGGAGCTGGCGTCGAACAAGGACGTCATCGACCCGCACTCGGAGCTCTACAAGGACCTGGTCCGGTTCAAGCTGGCCGGCCGGTTCAAGCTGGCCGACGAGCTGATGGCCCAGGGTAAGTACGAGGAGGCCGCGCAGAAGTACATCGCGCTCGTCGACGAGGAGCCCCACCACGAGTTCGCGGACAAGGCGCTCAACAACGCGGCGGTGGCCTACGAGAACACCCGGCGCTTCGACTCCGCGCTCAAGCTCTACGAGCGGATCTTCCGGGAGTACCCGAAGTCGCCTCTGGCCAACTCCGCCCTCTTCCGCGTGGCGGTGAACGCGGAGAACTCCTACGACTTCGACAAGGCGGTGGCCAACTACCAGAAGCTGGTCGACGAGTACCCGACGTCCGAGCACCGCGAGGCCGCGCTCTACAACGCCGCACGGCTGCTCGAGGCCCAGCAGAAGTACGACGAATCCGCCAAAGCGTTTCTCCGCTACGCCGACCTTTTCCCCGACTCCGAGGACGCGCCAAAGAACCAGTTCCGCGCCGCGCTCATCTACGAGAAGCAGGAGGATTGGAAGAAGGAGATCGCCGCGCTCGACGAGTTCGTGAAGAAGTTCTCCAACAAGACCGCCCAGGTCGATCTGGTGGTCGACGCGCGCAAGCGGATCGGCGACGCGTATCAAAGGCTCGGCGACGACAAGAACGCGAAGAAGGCCTATGAAGCCGCTGCGGACGAGTTCGACAAGCGCGGCCTCAAGCCGAACGTCAACCCGGTGGCGGCGGCGGCCGCGGCGTACTCGCGCTTCCAGCTCGCGGAGTACCTGTTCAAGGAGTTCGACAAGCTGAAGATCGGCGGCCGGGGCAAGGCGCTCGAGCGGTCGTTCAAGGCCAAGGCCGAGATGGCCAAGAAGGTCCGCGACGCCTACCAGGAGGTCACCCGCTACAAGAACGTGGAGTGGACGCTCGCCGCGTTCTACCGGAAGGGCTACGTCCTCGAGCGCTTCGGCGCGACCATTCTGGAGACCCCGGTCCCGCCGGAGCTGGTCCGCGCCGGGCCGGAGTACGTTGCCGAGTACCAGGACGCGCTGGCGCAGAAGACGGTGGCGCTCGAGGACCAGGCGGTGGAGAGCTACATCGTCACGCTGACGGAGGCGCGCAAGCAGCACATCTCCAACGAGTGGACCAAGCGGACGCTGGAGTCGCTCAACCGCTTCCGGCCGAAAGAGTACCCGGTGCTCAAGGATCCGAAGCCGGCCTTCGCGCAGGAGATGGTGTACCCCGAGGGCCTCATCCCCGATCCCGAGGGCCGCCAGGCCTCGGCGGTGCCGGTGCAGAAGCTCGGAGGGGATGAGAAATGAAGCGGGCGCTCCTCCTCTGCGCGTCGCTGTCCCTGTATGCCTGCGCCACGACCGAGGTGCGGCCGGACGAACCGACGCCCGACATCCCCGTCGCCCAACCCACTCCGCCGCCGGCGCAGGATGCGACGAAGACGCAGCCCGGGGCGGACGCGCCCGCTCCGCGCGAGGCGCAGGGCGGCGTGGAGGTGGTCAAGACCCAGCCGGCGCCGCCCTCCGAGGTGACCGCCGCGCCGGTGGAGACCCCTGCCCCGCCGGCGATCACGAAGAAGACGATCGACCCGCGGGCGCGCGCCGCCTTCGAGCGCGGGGTGATCGCCTCGAGCGAGGGCAACCCGACCGCCGCCGAACAGGAGCTCAGGTCCGCGCTCGAGCTGGACCCGAAGCTGGTCGGGGCGTGGATCGACCTCGGCGTGGTGTACGAGCGCCAGGGGAAGAACGCCGAGGCGGAGGACGCGTACCAGAAGGCGCTCGAGCTCGAACCGGACAACGTCACCGCCTGGGACTACGTCACAAGGCTGCGCTGCCGGACGGAGCACCCCTCCGACGTGGAGGCCCGGCTGCGGACGCGCATCGCCCAGGCCCCGGCGCAGCTGGGCCCGCGGATGGCGCTCGTCTACGTGCTTCTGTTCCAGAAGAAGTACGAGACCGCCGCGAATGAGGCCAAGAAGGTCCTCACGGCCGACGAGAAGAACACGCACGCCATGCAGCTGCTCGCGCAGGTGTACTACCGCGAGAAGAAGTACGAGCTGGCGAAGATGATCCTGGAGAACGCGAAGGCGATCGATCCTTCGGATCCAGCCACGTGGAACGCGCTCGGCCTGGTGCTGCTCGCTCTGGACTCGAAGCCGGCGGCGGTGGAGGCCTTCCGGCAGGCGGTGGCGCTGCAGCCGGACTTCGCCGAAGCCAACAACAACTACGGCGCGCTGTTGAACGAAACGAGCGACTACGAGGGCGCCGTCCGGGTGCTGGAGGCAGCGGTCCGCGCTGCCCCCACCTTCGCCGAAGCCCACCTCAACCTCGCCAACGCCTACCGCGGCAAGCAGGACTTCAAGAAGGCGATCGCCGAATACGAGCAGGTCACGAAGCTGCGCCCGGACTGGCCGGACACCTACTACAACCTGGCCATCCTCCACCTCGACTCCGAGCTGCCCGACATGGAGACCATCCCGCGGCTGAAGCAGGCGATCGCCTACTTCGACCAGTACCGCGCCAAAGGCGGCCGCGACGAGCGCGTGGAGCAGTACGTCAAGGACGCCCACAAGCTGATCGAACGCGAGGAGAAGCGGCTCGAACGGCTCGAGCGCGATCGGCTGAAGAAGGCGCAGAAGGAGGCCGAGGAGAAGGCGAAGGCGGAGGCCGCCGCGAAGAAGGCCGCGGAGGAAGCTGCTGCGAAGAAAGCCGCGGAGGAAGCCGCTGCGAAGAAAGCCGCCGAGGAAGCCGCCGCGAAGAAGGCCGCAGAAGAAGCCGCTGCGAGGAAGGCCGCGGAGGAAGCCGCTGCGAAGAAGGCCGCGGAGGAAGCCGCCGCGAAGAAGGCCGCGGAGGAGGAAGCGGCAAAACAGGCGGCCGCCGAGAAGAAGAAGAAGAAAGAGCAGGAGGCCGCGGCGAAGAAGGCGGCCACTCCCGCCAGCAAGCTGGGCGACGACGACGACGAGAGTCCGGTGCCGGCAACCGCGCCAGCGCCCGCAGCGTCGAGTAAGCTCGGCGACGAGGACGAGAAATGATCCTGACGCTCACCGCCATTCTGGACCTGGCCATTCTGCCGGTGCCGACCCGCACCGCACCGGACACGCCCGCCCGGGCCCCGGCGGCGATCGCCCAGTCGAAGGACTCGGGGAAGAAGAAGAAGGTGATCCGCCTGGAGGCGCTCACCGTCGAGGGTCGGATTCAGAAGCCGCAGGCCTTCTACATCCTGCAGCGCTCGAACTTGAACTTCGAGGAGCTCAACCGGGCCGAGACGTTCATCCCCAAGGTGGAGAAGAGCGTCGACAACGAGCCGTTCTGAGCGGCGCGGGAACCGGGCAGCGAATCGGACAGTCAAAGGGGCGGAAGGTTCCGCCTCGAGGAAACAATGGCTTCAGCACCGTCGAACAAGATCCTGCGCGTCGGCGTCATCCAGGGTGGAAAGATCATCGAGGAGCACCACCTCAAGCACCGTGCGGACGTGACCATCGGCAGCGACGCCAGGAACACCATCGTGGTGCCGGCGTCCAACCTGCCCGCCTCGTTCGCGGTCTTTGAGCACAAGGCGAACCAGTACTCCCTCTGCTTCACGGAGAAGATGGAGGGCCGGGTCCGCGTGGGCGATGCGGACGTGGACTTCGCCTCGCTGCGCTCGCAGGCGAAGAAGCGTGGCAACGTCTACGTGTATCCGCTCACAGACGCGGCCAAGGGGAAGATCTCCCTCGGCGAGGTCACGCTCCTCTTCCAGTTCGTGCAGCCTCCGCCCGAACCGCCGCGGCCCGAGCTCCCGCCGGTGGTGAAGGGCTCGTTCCTCGCCGGGATGGATCGCCTCTTCCTCGGCGTCCTTGCCGCCTCGCTGGTGCTGCACTTCTCCGGCGCCACCTGCATCGCGCTCCGGCCCCGGCCGGTGGAGCGCGAGCTCTCGCTCGATCAGCTGGACGACCGGTTCGCCAGGGTGCTGATCCCGAAGAAGATCGAAGAGCCCAAACCGGTGGAGGTCGCCGACAAGGGCTCGGAGACGAAGGAAGAGAAGAAGCCGGAGAAGAAGGAGCCGAAGGCGGAGACGAAGCCGGCCTCTACCACCGCGTCCAAGGCGGACATCCAGAAGAAAGTCGCCTCCAAGGGCCTTCTGAAGATCCTCGGCTCCAGCGGCGGCGCGGGCAGCGCGCTGGAAGACGTGCTCGGCGGCGGCAACATCTCCGGGGACATCGGGAACGCGCTGGCGGGTGCGGGCGGCGTGGGCGTCGCCACCTCCGACATGCTCGGCAACAACGGCGCCAGGGGCGGCGGCACCGGCACGGTGGCGGGGATCGGCGACCTCGGCACCTCCGGCGGCGGCAATGTGGATCTGGGCACGCACAAGGATGTCGTGGTGAAGGGCCGGGTGCGGGACAGCACCCCGGAGGTGGAGTCCTCCGACGTCGATCCCCAGGCCGTCGCCCGCTACGTGAAGGGCCGGCTCAAGGCGATCCAAGCCTGCTACGAGAAGGAGCTGAAGCGGAACCCGTCGCTCAAAGGCAGGGTGGTGGTGCGCTTCACCATCACGCCGTCGGGCCGCGTGGGCACGGTGGAGATCGAGGAGAACTCCCTCAACGACGCGGTCGCCAACTGCATCCGGACGTACATCCGCGGGTGGGTGTTCCCGTTCAAGCCCGAGGACGAGGTGCCCATCGCCTACCCGTTCGTGTTCTCCCCTGCCTCGGGGTAGAACCTGCGGGTGCATGACGACTCGCCGCCTCGTCGAGCCGCGCACGCCTCGGTCCCGCCCGGGCGTTCCGGCCGGATGGGACGAAACTTTCCCCGGCCGTCGGCCTCGTAGAGGATCAGGACGACTTCAACGTCGGAGTCCGGTTCGGGCAGTACGTCCTGTCGGGCCGTGCGGGCGGGGTCCATGAGATCCGGGCGCGTCAAGGAGGCGAAGCCGTGGACAAGGTGGCCGTGCTCTCCACTTCGCCGCTGTTCGACATGCTCTCCAACCAGGAGCTGGAGTACGTGGCCGAGCTGGCCCAGCCGAAGAAGTTTGCCGCCGGCGAGCTGGTGTTCGAGGAGGGCGAGCTGGGCGACAGCCTCTACGTCATCGTCAACGGGGAGATCGACGTCGTCCGCCGCGACGCAGACGGGCAGCAGAAGGTGCTCACCACGCTGACGGCGCCGGAGTTCTTCGGGGAGATGAGCCTCATCGACAAGGAGTACCGCAGCGCGACGGTCCGCGCGCGCACCGACGCCGAGCTGTTGCACCTGTCCGCGGAGAACCTCACCAGCTTCCGCAAGCAGTACCAGGACGGGTTCACCTTCGTGGTCATCAACATCGCCCGGGTGCTCTCGGCGCGGTTGCGCGAGGCCAACGCCCGCCTGGCGGCGCGGCTGTGACGGCCGCCTGTTGCGTTGACGCAACGAGGCTTCACCCCTAAGCTGGCCCGGTGATTCGCAGGGTTCCGTTGCTGATCGGCCTCGTCGCCGGTGTCGCGTTCGCGCAGACGCCGGGCGCCGCGCCGCCGCCGAAAAACCCGGCCGGCTTCGACGTGGGCACGGTGCAGAACGTCCCGGACTCCGAGAAGGTCAGCCGCTCCAGCGAGTCGCTCTCCCGGATGCGGAACGTCCTCAAGGAGGTCCTGGCCAAGCTGGAGGAGGCCCGGAACACCAAGGACGTGGTGAAGCTCAACTGCGTCAACGAGAAGCTCACGCAGATTAAGGGCCTTTTGCGGATCTCCGAACAGGCGGACGTCACGATGCAGGAGGCGATCGCCCGGTCGGAGAAGCAGTCGGCCGACCACGAGTTCACCAAGGTGATGATCGCGCGTCAGAAGGTGGAGCAGCTGCGCGCCGAAGCCGAGGAGTGCATCGGTCAGCTCGCCTTCCGGACGGATGAGAACCAGACGGTCGAGGTGGAGGAACCCGAAGGGCTGCCGGATGATCCGACCCACCCGCCTCC
>JADGHL010000110.1 GCA_019686135.1 Myxococcaceae bacterium
GTAACCGCCCGCGCCCTCCCGGGCCGCTGAGCGCTCCGCGGCGCCCCTTCCCTCTCCTTTTCCCCCGAGGTCGCATCCGATGATCCCCCGCGCACCTGGTGTCCTGTCGCTGCTTCTGCCGCTTCTGCTCGGTCTGATGGTGGTCAGCGGCTGTCACTGTGAAGACCGGATCCGCTCGCTCCACGATCCGGAGGAGCCGCACGAGGCGCCGAAGGATCCGCCGGCCTTGACCAACACGCCCAGGTCACGCCCGCAGACGGTTTCGCGGCCCGACCTCGAGCTCTGCTTCGACGCCGACGGTGACGGCTACGGCGTGGGCGAAGGCTGCCTGGGGCCGGACTGCGACGAGACGGACGCGCAGATCGGCGCCAACGGCACCCGCAGCTGCTACACCGGCCCCGAAGGCACGCTCGGCGTGGGCGTCTGCGCCGCGGGGATCGAACGCTGCGTGGACGGCGCGTTGAGCGCGTGCGAGGCGCAGGTGCTCCCGTCGGACGAGCTCTGCGACGGGCTCGACAACGACTGCGACGGTGAGGTGGACGAGGCGCTGGTCCGCACCTGCTACGACGGTCCGGCCGGTACCGCGGGCGTGGGCGTGTGCGCCGCGGGCCTGCAGACCTGCACCGACGGCGCGTACGGCGCGTGCGTGAGCGAAGTCCTCCCGACCGATGAGATCTGCGACGGCGTGGACAACGACTGCGACGGCGTGGCGGACGACGGCGTCTGGCGCAGCTGCTACCCCGGCCCGGCGGGCACCGAGGGCGTCGGCCTGTGCTCCGCCGGCGTCCAGGCCTGCGTGGCGGGCGCGTGGGCGGCGTGCGGCGGTTACACGCTCCCGGGCACCGAGGTCTGTGACGGGCAGGACAACAACTGCAACGGCAGCACCGACGAGAACGTCAGCGTCTTCACCAAGCCCGGCGCGGATCAGGACACGCTGCCCATCTATCGCCCGGTGGACGTGATCCTCGTGGTCGACAACTCGGGCAGCATGACCGACGAGATCCAGGCGGTCGAACGGAACATCAACCAGAACTTCGCGGCGATCATGCAGCAGAGCGGGCTGGACTACCGGGTGATCCTGCTCTCCCGGCACGGCCGCGCCTCATCGTATCAGTCGATCTGCATCACCTCGCCGCTGAGCGGGAACGGGAGCTGCACGGGTTCCATCCCCTCGTGCCCGGTGAACGGGCCGCGCTTCTTCCACTACAGCGTGGAGATCGGCAGCCACGACTCGCTGTACCGGATCATCCACACCTACAACGCGCCGGATTCCTGCAACCGCGCGCCCAACGGGTGGTCGCAATGGCTGCGCCAGGGCGCCATGAAGGTGTTCATCGAGATCACTGACGACGGCCCGTTGAGCAACAGCGGCCACCGCGAGACGCCGGACACGATGAGCGCGAGCGAGTTCCTCGCCGAGCTTTACGCGCTCTCCCCCGCCCAGTTCGGCACGCCCGCCGCACCCAACTTCGTGTTCCACTCGATCATCGGACAGAAGGAGAACAACCCGCCGCTCGCGCCGTGGTTGCCCACCCAGCCGCTCATCAGCGCGCTGTGCACCGGCAACGGAGGGAACGTGCGGCAGAATGGATTGGAGTACCAGAAGCTGAGCATCGGCTCCGGCGGGCTGCGCTACCCCATCTGCCAGTACCAGTCGTTCGATGCGATCTTCCGGGAGGTGGCCGCAGGCATCATCTCCGGCTCGCAGCTGGCCTGCGGCTTCACCGTGCCGTCGATCCCGCCGGACAGCGCGATCAGCAACACCACCGCGGAGATGGTGCCCTCGAACGACGGCGCCACCGTGCCGCTCGTGCATGTCGCCAACGAGCAGGCCTGCGGGACCGCGAAGGCGTTCTACTCCGTGGGCAACGACCTCTACCTCTGCCCGGCGGCGTGCGAGGTGTGGCAGCAGGATCCCACGGCGCTCGTCAACGTGCTGTTCACGTGCAACAACCAGATCCAGCCCTAGGCCGCACGGCCTAGTAGGCGTTCCGGGAGAGGAAGCCGCCCAGGGCGGTGCGGATGAGGATCTTCAGGTCCAGCAGGAGCGACCAGTTCTCGATGTAGTAGAGGTCGTACTCGATCCGCTTCTGGATGCTGGTCTGGCCACGCAGGCCGTTGATCTGCGCCCAGCCGGTGATCCCCGCCTTCACCTTGTGGCGCAGGTGGTAGCGCGGGATCTGCCGCTTGAAGTCCTCGATGAACACCGGCCGCTCCGGGCGCGGGCCGACGAGGCTCATGTCGCCCTTGAGCACGTTGAACAGCTGCGGGAGCTCGTCGATCGACGTGCGGCGAAGGAAGGTGCCCAGCGGCGTGCGCCGCGGATCGTCCCGGGAGGCCATCTGCGCGCCGGACCGTTCGGCGTCCACGCGCATGGTGCGGAACTTGAGGATCTGGAAGGTGCGCCCGTCCATCCCCATCCGCTCCTGGCGATAGAGGATCGGCCCCGGGCTGGTGAGCTTCACGGCGATCGCGGTGACGATCATCACCGGCGCGGTGATGACGAGCGCGATCAGCGCGAAGAGCACGTCGAAGGCGCGCTTGAAAACCACATTCCAGCCGTGCAGCGGCCCGCCCTGGAGGCTGATGATCGGCAGACCGCCGAACTCCTCCAGCCCGCCGGAGAGGGTGACGTACTGGAACAGGTCGGGGACGAACTTCACGTCTACCGTGTGCAGCGCCAGCGTCTCCATCAGGTTCTTGACCAGCGGCTGATCCTCGATGGGCAACGCGATGATCACCTGATCCACCGGGCGCGCCTGAAGGACGCGGTCGATCTCGTCGATCATCCCCACGACCGGGACGCCTTTGATGGTGGTGCCCAGCTTCTCGGGACGGCGGGTGAGCAGCCCCGTGATGCGGAAGCCGAGCTCGCGGTGCGAGTCGATGGTGTCGATCACCCGCTGCCCGACCTCCCCCGCGCCCACCACGAGGATGGTCTTGATGTTGTGGCCGCGGCGGCGGAGCTGGTTGAGGACCTCGCGGGAGATGACCCGGACGGTCGAGACCAGCACGAACTCGAGCACCAGGAACAGGCCGAGCGTGAGGCGGCTGTAGCGTTCGCGGAAGAAGAAGTTGAGCGCAACCAGGATGAGGAGCGCGAGCACGCTCGCCTTGAAGATCTCGAAGACCTCGCCGATGTGCGAACGGACCCGGTTGGTCGCGTACAGGCGTGCCTGGTGGAACGCGAGCGGGAAGATGGTCAGCACCATGGCCAGGGTGACCAGGGTGTCTTCCAGAGGCGGCGGCGCTTCGGGCGCCCAGGGACCGTAGAAGCGGACGCCGTAGGCGATGGCAAAGGCGATCGCCAGGACCGTGACGTCCGTCACCACCTTGATCGAGGTGTAGAAGCGCTGGAACCGGCTGAACATCCCTCTCCCTCGTCGCGGCGCGGCGACTGCAATTGTCGCGCCCTGCACGGTCGGGTTGCGCACAAGGTGCGATTCCGCTCGGCGCGCGGTCCGATAGCACGAAAAGCGCTGAAGTTCCACAGAGTTGGACGATCTCAGGTGGGCGGGCGCGGCAGCGCGGTCATGGCGGCCGCCCTGGTCGGCATCATCGACGCTGACAGTGGCGCCAGAGCCCGCGAAAGCCCGCCGAGCCGCGGGTCCGCCGCGCCCGATGCGTTGCTGGTGTGGCCCGAAGGCGCGCAGATGTTCGTGCGCGGCGTCGACTTCGCGTTCTTCAGCGCGACGCGACCGCTCCTTGCGACAGAACCGCCTCCACCTGCGCGCTGATTTCGCGGAGGAAGCGCTCGCGCGAGAACCGCTGCGCGTTGGCCCGCGCCTTCGCCGGCGAGAAGCGCGCCTCGAAGGCGTCGAAGGAGCGGAGCGCGTCGAGCAACGCGTCGGCGGACTGAGGTTCGAAGAACACGCCCGTCTCGTGGGTCACGGTCTCCAGCGCCCCGCCGCGCCCGTATGCGACCACCGGCCGGCCCGCGGCCTGCGCCTCGAGCGGGGTGATCCCGAAGTCCTCCTCGCCGGGGAAGATCAGCGCGCGGGCGTCCCGGTAGAGCGCGGGGAGCTCGTCGTCGCTCACCCGCCCCAGCCAGCGGACGTTCTTCGGAAGCGGTCCCCGGAGCCTTCGCGCCTCCTGCCCGCCGCCGGCGATCCACAGCGGCGCGTCGAAGCGGCGGAAGGCCTCCAGCGCGAGATCGATGCGCTTGTACGGCGCCAGCGCGCCGACCCACAGGAAGTAGCCGCCCTGCCCCGAGCCTTCGATCGGGAGCGTGGTGAAGCGATCGAGATCGACCGGCGGGTGGACGACGCTCGCGGTCCGGCCGTAGACCTTCGCGATTTTCCGCGCGATGTGGTGGCTGTTGGCGACGAAGCGGTCCACGCCGAGCGCGCTTTGCCGATCCCACGCCTGCAGCGCCGGCCGGGCCACCGTCGCAGCGAACCGCACCGCCGGAGAAGCGCGCCCTGGCGCGAAGTAGTCGTCGAACAGATCCCACATGTAGCGCATGGGCGCGTGCACGTAGGAGAGGTGCCGCGCGCCCTTCGGGACGCGCACGCCCTTGGCGACGCAGTGGCTGGAGGAGATCACCACGTCCAAATCGCGCGGGAGCTCGAACCGTTCGATCGCTGCGGGGAACAGCGGGAGGAAATGTCGGTGCCGGTCGAAGATCCCCGGAACGCGCTGGAGAAACGAGGTGTGAATCCGATGCGCCTCGATGCGCGGCGGCACCGACCCCGGCTTGTGCAGGAGCGTGAAGATCTCCGCGTCCGGGAAGAGCTCACAGAGCGCGTCGAGCACCTTTTCGCCGCCGCGATCGGAAATCAGCCAGTCGTGCACCAGCGCCACGCGCATCGGCCGCGGCTTGTACCACCCCCGCGCGGCGCGGCCTCGTGGTAACTGAGCCGCCCGGTGCCGCGCGTACTCATCGACTTGCGGATGGTCGAGCTCCCCGTGCATGGGATCGCCCGCTACGCGCTCGAGCTGGCGCGGCGGCTCCCCGCGCTCGAGCCCGGATGGGAGTTTTGCGCGCTCGTGGGTCCCGAGGGGCTGCCGGATGGGCTGGGGCCGCTTGCGCCGGCGTTGCCCGTGGTGCGAACGCGCGGCGCGTACCTGTCACCGCTCGAGCAGCCGCTGCTGGCGGCCAGCCTGGCCGCTGCGCGCGTCGATCTGTTCCACGCCACGTCGTTCTCTCTGCCGGGGCTGTGGCCGGGGCGGCTGGTGGCCACGCTTCATGATGCCAACCACCTCGCCCTGCCGCAGAACTACGGCGCCGCGCAGGCCGCGTACTACCGGTTCGTGGTCGGTCCCCGCGCGAAGCGGGCGGAGGCGCTCATCACGGTCTCTGCGTTCTCGCGCGACGAGCTGTCGCGGCATCTCGGGATTCCGGCGCCGAGGTTCCAGGTGATCCACAACGGCGTCGACCCACGCTTCGGGCCGCGCGCTGCATCCGAGATCGCCGCGTACCGCAGGCGGGCCCGGCTGCCCGACCGATTCGTGCTGGCGATGGGCAACGTGAAGGCGCACAAGAACCTCCGGGTCGTGGGTGAAGCGGCGAGCCGGTTCCCTCTGCCGGTGGCGCTGCTGGCCGGCGCGGGCGCGGCGTCGACGCTCGGGTTTCCGCCCGGGACGATCGACCTCGGATCCGTCGCCGAGGACGAGCTGCCCCTGCTCTACGCCGCTGCCGAGGTCCTCGTCTTTCCGTCGCTGTACGAAGGCTTCGGCCTCCCTGTGCTGGAGGCGATGGCCTCCGGGTGTCCGGTGATCGCCGCGCGCGCGACGTCGCTCCCGGAGGTGTGCGGCGAGGCGGCGCTTTGGGTGGACAAACCGACCCAGGCCGAGGCGTGGCGGGACGCGGTTCAGCAGGTCTGCCGCGATCCGACGCTGCGTCGCGATCTGGGCGCGCGCGGACTGGGGCGTGCCACCCGGTTCTCCTGGGACGACTGCGCCCGGCAGACCCTGGCGGTGTATCGCAGAGCGCTGGAACGACCGCGGCGCTGGGGACTCCTTTAGCGGTTTTCGCCTCGACTCCCGTATCTGAAGTAAGTCCGGGGTTCGATGATCCCCGACGGATCCACCGCCCCGGCGCTCTCCTCCTTTTCTCCGGCCGAGCGTCGCGCGCGGTGGATCGCTGCTCTGACGGCGTTGGCCCTGGTAGCGCTGGCGATCGCGCTCGGCGCCAACCCACGCCGCGGGATCGATCTCCGCGTCTACCTCACCGCCGCCTCCCGGTTCCTGGACGGTTCGCCGCTCTACCGCGCCAGCGATGGAGCGATGCCGTTCAAGTACGCCCCACCGGGTGCGTGGCTCTTCATTCCGTTGCTGGCGTTGCCCGCCCGAGGCGCCACCGTCCTGTGGAATCTCCTCTCGGTCGCAACGCTGCTGGCGTCGGCGCGGTGGTGGTCCCGGCGGCTCGGGCTCGGAGAGAAGGGCGCGGCGTGCGTCGGGCTCACCGTCCTCGCCCTGGCCCATCCGATCTTCTTCGAGCTCCACTACGCGCAGGTCGACCTCGCAATGCTCGGGCTGTTCACGGCTGCAACTGATGGGCTCGAGCGGCGGCGGCCGGTCCAGGCGGGGATCGCGTCGCCGTGGCGATTGTGCTGAAGCCGCCCGGGCTAATGTTCCTGCTCCTCTTCGTCCGGCGCAGACACGCGCGCGCGTTCGCCGTCCTCTTGATCGCCTCGGCGGCGCTTTGGCTTTTGGTGCTGCTTCGTTACGGGCCGAGCGGCACGGTCGCGTTGGTGCACGAATGGTCTGCGCTCGTCGAGCGCACCACCGCCCCGTGGGTGCTCGGGTACAACCCGCAGGGCCTACCCACTGTCCTGCTCGCGCCGTTCTTCCCCGTCGATGCGATCCCGGCTCCGGCGATCCTCACGCTCGCGCAGCTTTCCGCAGTGGCTCTGTTCGTCGGCGCCATCGCCCTGCTCCGCCCGCGAGCGCCCGGCCTCCAGGCGCTCTTCATCCTCGGCGTGGCGCTGCTCTCCCCGCACGCCTGGCGCGCCAACTTCGTGCTCGCTCTCCCCGCCGTGCTGCTGGCCGTCTCCTCGCGGGAGCGCGTCGGCTGGCTCCTCCTGGCGGCGATCGGGCTCGTGGGAGCGGTCGTTCAGGCCGGGCTCCTCGGAGAACCCCTGTTCCGGAGGGTGATGACCTTCCGCCCGTTCGCCCTCGCGTTCATCGCGCTCGCCGCGTGGATCCTGTGGACTCAACGAGGGCCGCGTCGGACGGGAGCGGCAGAAATGAACTCCGGGACGTAGCCTGTCCGGGACAAGGCGAGAGCCTGGTTTGGGCAGGCGGTCCTCCGGCCAATTGCGCCGAGCGATCACCGAGGTGCTGGTGTCTGTATCGGTGCCCCAGCCCCCTATGGGTCGCGCGCCTCGATCGGCGCCACCAGCCCGAGGCCCCAGACGAAATAGAACGTCAGCGCCACGCTGGAGTGGAACGGCAGGTAGTGCACCCCGCCGAGCACCAGGAACCCGACCCAGCTCAGCAGTGCGCCACCGGCGATCCAGGCCCCCGCCTTGAACCTCCGGTACAGCGCGACCGCCAGTGTGCCGTGGAACGCCAGCATCAGCAGCAACCCCACCAGCCCCGTCTCCGCCATCGCGGTAATCCAGATGTCGTGCGAGTCCCAGGTGATGTGGTCCGGCATGTGCAGCTCGGGCGCGAGCGCTCGAGCGTGCTCGCGGTGGTTGCCGAAGCCGACGCCGAACAAGGGGTGCTCCCGGAACATCCGCATCCCGGCGGTCATCGCCTGCATCCGCTCGCCTTCCAGCACGTTCGCGCCGGCGCGGGCGAAGCGGTCCCGCCAGGCGGGGGACGCCACCGCCCCCAGCACCAGAGCGGCCGCGAGGATCAGCCCGCCGCGCCGCACCCAGCCCCGGGTGAACAGCACGAACCCAGCCGCCACCACGATCAGCGCCGCTCCGAACGCGGCACGCGCGAAGGTCATCCAGATCCCGCCGAGCAGCGCGGCCACGACCACCCCGGCCAGGATCCGCGCCTTCTTCTCGCCGAGCCTCACCGCCGCCGCCAGCGCCGGTCCCAAAAGCGCGATCGCCGCGTGCCCGAACCGCAAGCGGTGGAACTGGAACCCGCCGGCGCCGTACCGCGGCGCACCTCCCGTAGCGAAGTTCTCGCGCACCCTCTGCGTGGAGAGCTTCATCCACGCAGGGAAATCGAACGGCCAGCCGAACAGGTGCTGGTAGACCGCCACGGCACAGCTCGCCAGCCACCCGACCGCCAGCGTCCAGCCCAGCTTCACCCACGGCACTCCGAGCTGCGCGACGATCGCCAGCGCCGCCACTGCCAGCGGCTCCACGGCCTGACCGAAGCGCGCGAAAGGCGGCCAGTGGGCCGACGCGCCGGTCGAAAGCGACAGCGGCGTGGAGACGACCTGCCACCCGCAGTACGCCGCGGCGCTGAGGACAAACGGCCAAAGCTCGCGCGGAACCTCCACCTTCTTTGCGATCCACAGGTAGAGCCCCAGCGCGATCGCCGCGTACGCACCCGCCTGGGTGATCGGTTCGCGCAGGACGATCCCCACCGCCCAGACGAGGATGATCGCGTGCGCCGCGCGGCGCAGCCCTACGGACGCGCGTTCGTCCATTTGCCCCTCTCGCGGTGCGACCACGCCGTCCCGGCCGCCATCGCGAGCACCGCGAACGGCAGCCACGCCGCCATCGCCGGCGGCATCCGATCCGAGATCGTCAGCGTCTTGCTCACCACCATCAGCCCCCACATCCCGGCGGCGATGAGCAGCCCCTCGAAGATCGCCACCGTCAGCGTGGACTTGCGGCCCGGCCGGAGCGCGAGCGCCACTGCCAGCATGGCCGCGGGCACGCCCGCAAGCGGGTAGGCAAAGCGGTTGTGCAGCGCGAGCAGAAACTGCGTCGTCGGCAGCCCGACATCCTCGCGCGCGTCGATCTGCTCCAGAAGGTCACGCAGCCGCATCTGCTCAGGCTTGCCCTTCCGGATCCGGAACGCGTCCACCGGGGCGTCCAGCTCGTATTCGCGGACGTCGTACGTCCGCAGCGTGCTCTGCGCGGGACCGTCGAAGGTGCGATCCGCCACGTGCTCCAGGCGCCAGCGCCCGCCCGCCACCCAGGCCATCTTCGCCGCGTCGATCCGCTCCACCAGCTTGAAGCCGGCGTCGAAGCGCAGAATGGTCGCGTCCTCGAAACCGTTCTCCGCCTCGCCTGCGCGCAAGTAGAACACCCGGTCCCCACGGCGGAACCACTGCTTGGGCTGGTAGTAGGTGATCCAGTCGCCCCAGCGGTGGAAGTGCACGGCGCTGATCTCGTCTGCGCGCTTCGCCGCGGGCCCCACCGCCCACTCGTCGAACCCGATGAGGCCCACCGCCACCACCACCGCGCACAGGCCGATCGGCATCAGGTGCGCGTGCCAGCCGAACCCCAGCGCCTCCAGCGCGGTGAGCTCGCCACGCTTCTGGATCGACGACATGGTGGCGCCCGCCGCCAGAAGAAGCGCCGCCGGGCCGAGCTGCTGGATCACCACCACCGCCTTGTTGGCGTAGAGCGTCAGGACGTCGCGGAGCCAGGCGTCGCCGGTGTAGTTCTTCGCGCGATCGACGAAGTCGATCACCAGGAACACCGTCACCAGCGCCAGGAGGATCGTCACGAAGGTGGCGAGGTAGCTCTTTCCCACGTACCGGGAGATCGTCCGCCTCATCGCCTCACCCCGGTGCGCGCGATGCGGTAGAGGAAGAATCCACCCACCAACGCGATCGCCGCCGATGGCGCCAGCACCGCCACGGGGATCGGCAGGTGTCCCTGGATGGCGAGGTTCTCGGACAGCCGTGCGAGCACGTAATAGCCCACGTACGCGAGGATGGTGATGAGCAGCCCCCGCGCCCTCCCGCCGCGGCGGCCGCTCAACGCCAGCGGCGTTCCCAGAAGCCCGAACGACATAGGCGTCAGCGCCAGCGCGAACCGGCTGTAGAAGGCGACGAGGAACGGCTTCGGATCGCCATGGTTCTTCTGTGCGGCCTCGGCGGACTCCCACAACTCACCCGGCGTCATCTCCTCGCGCGGCGAACGGAAGCGGTTCTTGCCGACGATCCGCCCCTCCACGCCCACGTTGATCGCTGCGCGCTCGAAGTCGATGACGGAATAGTCGGTGGTGGCCCGGTTGGCGCGGTGCACCCGCCCATCGTCGAGCGCGATCTTCAGCCACGCGCCGCGGCCGGCGGCGTTCACCCGGCCCTCGCGGGCCAGCACGAGGAGCGGCGAGGTGGGCTCGCGATCGTCGTGGATGAGCACGTTGCGCCACTCGCCGCGTTCCTTGTCCACGTTCTCGGCGTAGACGGTGAGGTGCGTGAGATCCTCGTAGAAGATCCCCGGCTTCACCTCGCCGACGATGTTCTTCTTGATGATCTCGTTGACCAGCCCCTTCACCTCGCGCAGCCCGTAGGGTTCGGCGCTCACCGCGAGTCCCAGCGTCGCCAGCCCGAGCACGGCGCCGATCGCCACCGGCACCACGGCGATCTGCAACGGGCCGATCCCCAGCGCGCTCAGCGCGGCGATCTCCCGGTCGTCCCCGAGCCGTCCGAGCCCGAGGAGGATCGCCATCAGGAACGCCACCGGCACCGCCATCACCAGAAAGTGCGGCGCGAGCAGCACCATCAGGCGCCCGACGTCGCGCGCGGTGACCGCGCTCCCCAGGAGCACCTCGGTGGTCCGGAGGAACTGCATCACGAACAGGAGCAGGAACAGAAACGCCAGCCACACCCCGAGCGGGACCAGAAGCTCCTTGAGGATGTAGCGAACGAGGAGCTTCATGTCCGCGCTCCGGCGCCGCGTCGGCGATCACCCACGCGCGCTCGCCCCGATGTCCCGGCGGAAGTGCATTCCGCGGATCCGCAGCCGGCCGATCGCCTCGTAGCACGCGCGGCGCGCCTCGTCCGCGGTGTCCCGGCGCGCGCACACGGTGAGCACCCGCCCGCCGCTGGTCAGAAGCTGCGTCCCCTGCCGCCGGGTCCCCGCATGGAACACGACCACGTCGGCCGGCAGGCTCTCCAGCCCGTCGATCCGATCGCCCGTCTTCGGCGCCGCGGGATAGCCCTCGGACGCCACCACCACGCCCACCGCCACGCCCGGCGCCACCGTCAGCGGGGTCTGCGCCAGCGTCCCGCGCGCGCAGGCGTCCAACACCGGCAACAGGTCGTCCTCCACGGCCAGCATCAGGACCTGCGTCTCCGGATCGCCGAAGCGCGCGTTGAACTCGAGCACGCGCGGGCCCTGCGCGGTCAGCATCAACCCGGCATACAGCGCACCCCGGAACGGCATTCCACGCCGCGCGAGCTCCGCCAGGGTGGGCGCGATCACCGTGCGGCCGACCTCCTCCACAAGCCCGGGCAAAAGCCCCTTCACCGGCGCGAACGCGCCCATCCCGCCCGTGTTCGGCCCGGTGTCGCCGTCGCCCACGCGCTTGTGATCGCGCGCCGGAGGCAACAGCACGAAGCGCTCGCCGTCGCAGAGGGCGATCATCGAGATCTCCTCGCCCTCGAGCAGCTCTTCGAGCACCAGCCGCGCACCGGCCCCGGTCCGCGACAGCTCGCGCACCGCGGCCACCGCCTCGCCCGCCGATCGCGCCACCACCACGCCCTTGCCCGCTGCCAGCCCGTCCGCCTTGACGACGATCCGCCCCTGCTGGCGCGCGTACGCTTCGGCGCCGGCCGGATCGCCTTCGAACGTGCGGAATGCGGCGGTGGGCACGCCGGCGGCGGTCATGATCTCCTTCGCGAACGCCTTCGAGCCCTCGATGTTCGCCGCCCGCGCGTCCGGCCCGAACACCGCGATCCCCGCGCGGCGCAGCTCGTCCGCCACCCCCTTGACCAGGGGCGCCTCCGGGCCGACGACCACCAGATCCACCCGCCGCGACCTCGCCAGCGCCACCACCGCCGCCGGGTCCTCCGCGTTCACCGACACGTTCTCCGCCAGCCCCGCGGTACCCGGGTTGCCGGGCGCGCACAGCAGCTGCGTCAGCTCCGGGCTCTGGGCGATCTTCCAGGCGAGCGCGTGCTCGCGCCCGCCGCTACCGAGGACCAGCACCCTCACGCGGGACCTCCTTCTCGAGCGCGAACAGAAGCTGCTTCGCCAGCTTCCAGGATGGATCCAGCGAAAGGATGTGGGTCAGCCGGCCGCGCGCGGCGTCCACCTCCTGGCGGCGGAAGGAGAGCTCCGCCAATGCCTGCTCCGCCCCGAGCAGGGACGGATCCAGCCGCAGCGCCTCCTGCAACGGCCGCCGCGCCTCGTCGTTCTTTCCCTCGGCGAGCAGCGCCGAACCCAGCGCGTACTGCGCCAGCGCCACCGAGCGGTTGGCGGCCACCGCGCGCTCCCCCGCCTGCGCGGCACCGCGCACATCCTTCGCCGCCAGAAGCGCGAACGACTGCCACGCGAGCGCCACGGCGTTGTTCTCGTCGACCCGCGTGACCTGCGCGCTCAGGCGCGCCGCGGCGCCCGCGTCCCCGAGGCGGTACCGGTACACCGCCTCGTAGAGCTTCGGCGCCAGGTCGTCCGGGCCTTTCGACAAGTGGGCGATCCGATCTTCGAAGCCGCGCAACAGGCCAAGCGGCTGCACGTAGAGCCGCTCCGCCGGCGGAGGCCCGGGCGGGCGCGCCGGGTCCGCCTTCGCCGCCTCCGCGAGGCGCTTGAGCGCCGCGCTCGTGTCCCCGCCGTTCGCTGCGGCGACAGCTCCCAGAAGCTGCGCGTCGATCCGCCGCGCATCCGCCGCCACCGCAGCGTCGAAGGCCGCCTGCGCCTCTGCCCATTTCTGTTCCGACATCCGCAGCCGGCCTTCGAGCAGCTTCTCCAGCCCGGGGTCGCCCAGCCTGCCGCTGAAGGCGGCCAGCTCCGCCCCGGCCTCTTCGAACGCCTCACGCCAAAGAGCGATCAGGAACAGCTGCACGTGCGGCGCCGGATCGTCCGGGGCGATCTTCACGGCGCGCCTGGCGGCGTCCACGGCCGCGTTCTCGTTGCCCGCGAGCCGTTCGGAGGTGGCCAGGTGCGTGAGGATCTCCACTTGGTCGTGCTCGTCGTAGCGGTCGAGCGACCGGGCCATCTCGCGCAGCGCGCCGAGCGCCTCCGGGAGACGCCCTTCGGTCTGATAACGGAACACCGCCAGCTCCAGCTTCGCCGCGGTGTGGTCGGGGTGCTCCTTGAGTACCGAGAGGTACACCTGGCGCGCGAGGTCGAGGTGGCCGGCGTCCCGATAGATGCGCGCCAACGCCTGATTGGACGCCCAGTGCGCCGGATCGATCGCCAGCCGCGCATTCAGATCCCCGAGCGCGGCGCCCAGGTCCCCGGACGCCTCGTACGCGAGCGCGCGCTGGTAGAGCGCCGAAGGCAGCTTCGGATCGAGCGTCAGCGCACGCGTGAAGCTCTCCACCGCGAGCGCGCTGGAGCTCGACTGCCAGCTCCGCCCCACCAGAAGGTGCGCGTCCGCCAGAAGCGATGGCTCCTTCGTCGTCTCCAGCACCGACTCCGCGAGCGCCCGCGCCTCGGCGGCGTTCGACGGATCGTCCGCGCGCGCCAGAAGAAGGTGCGCGTGCGCGAGGACCACCTCCGGCGCGCGGTGCGAACGCTTCTCTGCGGCGGCGATCAACGCCCGGGCCTCCTTCCAGGCCGCATCGTCGATGTGCGCGCCACGCCCGAGCGCGAGCGCGCGGACGTAGCCGGCGATCGCCGCGTCGCTCCTCGGATCGAGGAGCAGGGCCTTCTGGAACGCCTCGATGGCGTGGTCGTAGCCGGCCGTCGTGTCCTGTGCGAGGAGCCTCTGTCCGGTGGCGAGGTGCTCGGACGCAGTGCCGGAGATCTCCACGAAGGCCATGCGCCAAGCCGCGAGCGCCTGTTCGATCGCCGGAGGAATCGCCGCCGTGGCCTCGTTGCGGTTCGGCGCGAAGAGCCGCTCGCGGAAGGCCCACGCTGCCGCCCCACCCGCGCCCAAAAGCACGAGCAGAAGGCCGAGCACGACCCACTTCCCTCTGCCCCCCGACGCCTCCTCGCGACTGGCGGTCATCACGAAGCCTTGGTTCAGCATCGGCCGTGGCCGCTCCGGCGCAGGCGTCTGGGCGGACTCGCTCATCGCCGCATCCAGCGCGGCATCCAGCGCGGCCATCGACGTGGGCGGCTTTGGACGTCCCGCGCCCTTCGGCTCCGGCTGCACCGGCCCGTTCACGGCCGCGTCCGCCTTCGTGCGGCAGCGGTCGCAGATCCCCAGCGCCTGATCGAACGCGTCCGTCAGCGGCGTGCCGCACTCACGACAGCCCATCGTCGCTTCGCGCGTGGCGCCGCCGGTCAGAAGCGAGTCGTCGATGCCGACCTGAGGCGAAGGTGGCGGGGGCGAAGCAGGCGCGGCAGGCGGCGGCCGGGCCGGTGGCGAAGCCGGGTTGAGAGGCGCCACGGGCGGCGCCACCGCCGGCATCACCGCGGGCGGACGGTTCGCGTCGTTCGGGCGCGCCGCCGCGGGCACCGGGCCGGTGGGAAAGGCCTCGGGTGGGACGCGGGGCGTGGAAACCGGTGTGGTGGCCGGCTGTGGGGCAGGCCCGCCCGGGTGATTCTCCGGCGGCATTTTGAACGCCCCCACCGCGCCCACCGGTCCTTCTTTCGTCACGAGTTGCAAGTGACGGCAGCGCGGGCACTGCGCACGCACACCGCGGGGCGAGATCAGCCGATCGTCGATCGCGTACGCCGCCTGGCACTTTCCACAGACGATGCGCATGGACGGTGGGCCCGCATCAGTGACGGAAGTGCCTCACGCCCGTGAAGATCATCGCGAGGCCGTGTTCGTCCGCCGCGGCGATGACCTCCTGATCGCGCACGGAACCACCGGGCTGCACCACGCAGGTGGCTCCCGCCTTCGCCACCTCGTCCAGCCCATCGCGGAACGGGAAGAACGCGTCCGAGGCCGCCGCGGACCCGCGCAGGCGCTCGCCGCCCCGCTGCGCCGCGATCCGCGTGCTGTCCACGCGGCTGGTCTGCCCGCCGCCCTGCGCCAACAGGCGCGTCGGCGACGCGAAGACGATCGCGTTGCTCTTGACGTGCTTGCACACCCGCCACGCGAACTTCGCCGCGCGCAGCTCCTCTTCGGTGGGCTGCCGCCGGGTGACGACCTTCCACTCCACCGACGGTTCCTGCGCGTCGCGATCCTGGACCAGCATCCCACCGGAGACCGAGCGCCACTCCAGCGCCTGCCGCGGCCGGCTCCCCGCTGCCAGCGCAGGGCCCGCCTCGAGCAGCCGGAGGTTCTTCTTCGCCGACAGCACCTTCAGCGCCCCCGGCGCGTATGAGGGGGCGATCACCGCCTCTAGGAACGTCTCGGCGAGGGCACGCGCGGTGGCCTCGTCCACTTCGCGGTTCAGGGCGACGATCCCGCCGAAGGCGGAGGTCTCGTCCACTGCCCGAGCGGCGCGGTACGCCGTCTCCAGCACCGGGTCGCAGGCCACGCCACAGGGCGTGTTGTGCTTGATCACCACCGCGGTCGGCTGTTCGGGGAACTCCAGCACGAGGGCCAGCGCGGCATCGAGGTCGAGCAGGTTGTTGTACGAGAGCTCCTTGCCCTGGAGCACCTTGCTGAACGCGACGGTGGGCTCCTTCGGCGCAGAGTACTCCCGGTAGAACGAAGCGCGCTGGTGCGGGTTCTCGCCGTAGCGCAGAGACTGCACCTTCCGGAAGGAGCCCGTCAGCTCCTCGGGGAACGGCTCGCCGGAGGACTGCGACAGCCACTGGGCGATGGAGGCGTCGTAGGCGGCGGTGTGGCTGAACGCCTTGCGCATCAGTCGACGCCGGGTGTCCTCGCTGGTGCCGCCCCGGCTGCGCAGCTCCTCGAGCACCGCCGGATAGTCGTCCGGATCCACCACCACGGTGACGTGTCGGAAGTTCTTCGCGGAGGCGCGCACCATCGCCGGGCCGCCGATGTCGATCTGCTCGATCGTCTCCGCTTCGGAGGCGCCCTTCTCCACGGTCTGGCGGAACGGGTAGAGGTTCACCGCCACCAGCGAGATGGGCTCGATCCCGTTCTCGGCGAGATCTGCGCGGTCCTCGGGGAGGTCGAGCCGCGCCAGCAACCCGCCGTGGATCTTCGGGTGGAGGGTCTTGACCCGCCCGCCCAGGATCTCGGGGCTCTGCGTGTAGTCGGAGACCTTGCGGACCGGGATGCCCTCTTTCTCGAGGGCTTCCATGGTTCCGCCGGTGGAGAGGAGGGAGTAACCAAGCTCGACGAGGCCCTTGGCGAACGGGGCCAGGCCGCGCTTGTCCGACACGCTGAGCAGAGCGAACACGCGCCCCGATTACCAATGGCCCTCTGGGGTGTCAAAGCGCCTTTCGGCCCTCGGAAGGCGGCGGCTCGGGGTCCTTCTCGGTGGCCTCGCGCAGCTTCATCAGCCCGCGGGTCTCCACCTGACGGATGCGTTCGCGGGTGAGGTTCATGATCGCCCCCACCTCCTCGAGCGTGATGCCGCCCTTCTCCGCCACGTCCAGGGCGCAGGTGTACTCGAGCTCCCAGATCTCCTTGTCCGGGAAGTTGAGCTTGATGGATCCGGTCTCCGGGTTCACGTCCAGATAGAGGTTGTGTTTGCAGGAGACGAAGAGGCACGGGCGCGGGCCGTTGACGCAGTCCGCGCGCGTCTTCGGGCGCACCTTGTCGATGAAGCTCAGCAGCTCCTGTTCTTCCGGGTCGATCTCCCCCGCGAGCCGGCGCCGGCGCAGATCGCGGGCCATCTCCTTGCGCGACATCGTCTTGGAGCGGCGGCGCTCTTCGCCGGGCCCCTTCGACACCGCGCCCTGCTTCGCTTCGTTGGTGCTCATGTTCCCCTCCCTCGATTGCGCCGGCCCTCTCAGCCCGCGCGAAGTTGTGTCGCCCCCTCGAATGGCCGGGCGGTGACCGCGCTGCCCAGTCGCGCCACGTCCCGCAACAGCTCCTCTGACCGGCGCCGCAGCTCCTCCAGCCGGTGCGCCAGCTCCCTGCGCGCGTCCGGACCGAACGCCCGATCCACGAGCTGATCCTCGAAGCCGTCCAGCACCACGTCCAGCCCGCGCTCCACCTCGTCGATGTGGTTGCGGAAGAAGACGAAGGACCGGCGGATCTCCTCCAGGGTCATCCCCTCCGCCATCATCTTCTTGATCGCGTTGATCCGCCGCACCGACTCCACGGGGTAAAGCCCCTGGCTGCCGCGGTGCTTCCCCTTGCGCCCCACCCGCCGGCTGCGCGGGAGGAGCCCCGCCTGCACGTACTTGCGGAAGGTCGCCTCGGAGAGCGCCACGCCCCGAGGCCGGAAGACCTCGAGGATCGCCCGTGCCGAGAGCCCCGCCGGGTACTCGCGTTCGATCCGCTCGATCTCTTCCGGCGTCAGAAGCTCCAATGGATTCCTTTCAATATCTGAGACTAAAAGAGCACCTATGAGTAGCAGATATTGAATGGAATCGTCAATACAGTAGGGGGTGAGCG
>JADGHL010000023.1 GCA_019686135.1 Myxococcaceae bacterium
CTCGGATATGTGTATATGATCCAGGCGTGAGCCGCAGGCGGGTCAGTTCGATCTCCACGTCCACCGGGAGGGCGGGCGCGTCGTGGTTGGGTTGGGGCTCGTTCATGGACGACTCCTGGGGGAAGGTGCGCACGAGCGCGCGGGTGAAGGTGAAGCCGGCGGCGGAGAAGTCGCCGAAGAGATCGAAGCCGGCGCAGGAGAGACGGCCCGCGCCGCACAGGCGGCCCTCTTCGAGGCGCAGCTCGTCGAACAGCACGCAGTCGCCGGGACGGAGCGACTGCAGGTCGTTCGCGTCCAGGACCGACCGGCCCATGAACGTGCGCAGCGTGAGCGTGGCCGCGAGGATCTCCGGAGCGATCTCGTGGAAGGGTTCGTGAGGCTCCGCCTGCACCGCGTTCTGCAGCACGCGCGCAGGCACGAACAGCCGCGCCTCGCCCTCCACCGTGCCGATCCGGATGGAGAGCAGCACGCCGACGTGGGGCACGCGGCCGTCGATCGTCTCCTTCGCCTCCGAACGGGACGGGTTCACCGCGCGGAGCCGCGGGGCGAACAGGGTCTCCACCTTCTCGTTGGCGCGGGCCGCCTTTAGCGCGACCAGTGCGAGAAAGCCGAAGGCAGACTCTTCGATCCGGGTGAGCCGGGCGATCGGCGTGCTCCGGGTGGGGGTCCCGGCGAGCCGGTCCAGGGCAGCCCCCAGCACCGGCCGTTCGATCTCCAGCACGGCCCAGCCACCGCACGCGTCCAGATCCAGCACGAGGAGAGCTGCATCCGCAGAGAGCTGAGCGTCGGGGCGGAACGCCGTGTCCAGACAGCGGGTGGAGATCGTCACCTCGGTGGACAGCTGCGTCCCGAGCGCCCGGGCGATCTCCCCGGCCGCCGCGGACAGCGCCGCGCACAACGACGGCCGGCGCTGCAGTGAGAGGTGCGCGCGGGTCATCCGCCGCGTGCCGAACCGGTGAAGCCGGGCGGCGCGAAGGGTGGTGGAGATGGTCCGGTCGATATCGGTGTCCATGGGGAGCTCGGGGTTTCACGGCGGGCGACTTCAAGGGGTCTGCCAGACAGCCGGGCGCGTGATTCCGGCCGGTTACGGCGTGAGTCGGGTCGCACGGGGTCCGCGGCTGGGACGGGCCCTCAAACGTCGTGGACGGATGGGAGGGTTGGACCGTGCGTCAGCGCGTGGCTTCGAGGATCAGCCGCGCGGCGAACGCCTTGAGCCCGGGCGCCACAGGCTCGTCGGGAGGGACGGGCTCGAGCACGTAGTCGGGGAAGTTCGTCCGGTGGAACGGCGGGAGGAGCTGGAACATCTCGCGGCGAAGGCCGGGTCCCGCCTCGGCCCAGACCTCCCTCAGGCGCCGGCTGGCGTCGGGCCGGATCCCGAACTCGAACGCCAACCGCCCCTGACGCTCGGAGGACGGCAAGGTCGCCAGCTCCGCCAGGTAGGCCAGGGCACGCTCGCGGAACGCCTCCGAGAAGCCCTCCAGAAGTGGCCCCGCCTTGTCCTTCAACAGCGAGTGCGCGAACAGCGCCACCCGCTCCTCCATGCCCAGCCCCCGCGGCGCCACCCGCGCGCCCGCCTTGATCCGCGTCCGTTCGGCTTCGATGGCCGAGGGCAACGGTTCGGTGATGCGGCGCTTGTCCGGTAGCGGCGTCCGCCTCCGTTCGACCCGGGTGCCATCCATGACGGGCTCCCCATCACGCGGCGGCGCGCTTGTTGGCGGCGTTGATCACCGGCTTCGGCGGCGCCGCGGGCGCGGCGGGCGCGGTGACGACCGGCCGGGTCCGCAGCCCACGCAGCCGGACCGCCAGGAAGACCAGGAGAACGGCAAGAATCGACACCAACGCGCCCATGCCCGCGACCAGCCACCGCATCCGCTGCACCGGCGAAATCCCGGGTTCCGGAGCAGCCACCGTGGAGACGACCTCGTTCACCACCAGCGTCACGTCCTCCGGCGCGAGCCCCTCGACGCTGCCCGCCACCAGCCGGCGGAGGTCCTCCTCCATCCCCCTCACCCTGGGGCCAAAGCCGGGCCGGACGCGCAGAAACGCCGAGGCCTTGGCCGGCTGCGGCGCCTGACCGGGACGCGCCGGCTGCGGCACCACCAGGTGCACCCGGGCGAGGGTGACTCCGGTCACCGACTGGAGCGTGCGCGCCAGCTCCTCGGAGAGCGCATTCACCTGCACGGCGCGCTCCTGGCTGGGCGTGGGCACAAGGCCTACCTCCAGCCCATCGAACCCCTCCAGCTTCGGCCGCGGCAGGCCGAGCTCGGCCAGCACGCGCGTGGCGGCTGCGGACTGTTCGTCGTCTACCTCGATCGCCCAGGTGGGCTTCTTTCCGCCCTCGGGGACCTTCCGGGCGTCGAAGCCGGCCTCGAGCAGCACGGTCTGGATCTCGTTGGCCTCCTGTTCGTCGAGGCCGTGCTGGATGCGCGCCTGACAGGCGAACAGCAGCGTGCAGAGCGCGGAGAACAGGACGATGCGGACGGGCATCTTCATGGGGGGGAGCTCCTAGACCTGCGTCTGAAGGATCTGCTTCACGCCGGCCGTGGCCTTCTCGACGACCTTCCCTGCGAGGTCGAGCTCCTGGCTGGCGCGATACACGTGGGCCTGCATGGCGATCAGCTCGGCCGGGGTGAAGTTCTTGCCTTGCTGGGCCATCTCCAGGATCCGGTCGAGCCGCTTCTGGGCGGCGTTGACCTGATCGATGACCCGGGCCGCCTCCACGTGCCGGTCGGGGGGAGTGGCCTGGGTGCGCGAGACCGAACGCGCTTCGGTCACCCCCGGGGCCTTCACCGCACAGCCGGCCTTCGCCCGCTGCACCGCGTCCGCCCTCTGCGCGTCCACCACCTGGCGGGGCGCCACCTCCGAGCCGGGCTGCGGCAGCCCCTGGGGCGTTGCGCCATGGCCACCCACCCTGCCGGCCTGCTCGAGCACCTTTCCGAACTTCTCTTTTCCGGTCTCGATGGCCGGGGACTGCCCGGCACCTGAGACACCGCCCAGCTTCTCGATCGCCATGGCGTGCCCCCGCTACCGGATGTTGTTGATCGCCGCCTTGGCCGAGTCGTGGCGGACCTTCATGATGTTGGAGACCGCGTTGAACTCCCGGCTCTCCTTCTGCATCGCGTTCTGGAGCGAGAGGTATTCGAGGTTGAACCGGCGGTCCTCCGAACGCATCAGCTTCTGGGCCTCGAGCAGGTCCCAGTCGTCCCCCTTCCCGGTGGGGTCGTCGACCACGGTCCCCGGCGTGCCGCCGACGGAGGTGACGGACGCAGCGCTCTTCGAGCTGATCGCCTGGGCAGCGCTGCTCACAGTGGAGACCGCCGCGCTCAGCAGTGGGTTTCCCATCGCCAGCCCGGAGGCCACGCCGGCGCCGACGTTGACCGCGCCGGAGATCGCCCGCGCCATCACCTGCCCGAAGTCGTTCTTCGGGGTCTGCCTGGGGACGGTGGGGGTGATCGACGTCTGGTTGATGCGGTGGTTGTTGTCCATGGCGAGCGCCTCCAAGCGCAGGGGTGCGCAGGCGCATTTCAGGGACCATGCCGCCGCAGAGGCTCAGTGATTCCGTGGGGTTGGATGTCCGCAAGGGCGGGGCGGCGTCCGGCCATGGACGGACCGGTCCGCACGGCGGGACGCTTTTCAGCCCGCGGCGGCCCGGGACCCGTCCATCGCCTCGCCGAAGAAGCGGATCAGCTCCTCGCGGCGGGCATGGGTGTCCTCCATCGCCAGGTGGATGAGGTCCCTCGCGTACTCGCCGTCGAAGAGCAGGTAGCTGGCAAGGTCCGCCTCGGTCAGCAGCTGGCTCTGGGCGATCCGGTGCAACAGCTTGGTGGGCAGGGTGGGTGACCCGCTGAGGGCCAGCCGGTCCTTCCGTGCGTGCTTCACGGCGATCGCCGCGATGTCGCGCGAGGGCCGGAGCACCAGATCGTGGACCACCCGGTACGGCTGCCCCCGCATCGCCCGCACCGTCTCGTTGATCTTCTCCACGAAGTCCGGGCCGTAGGTCCGCCTCCCGGTCTCGAGGATGGCGTTGAAGCGGTGCATCCGATCGAGGTCGTAGTCGGTGTGGTCCAGCATCAGGGCGTTGAGGACCTTGCCCATCACCATCGGCGTGGTGGGGTAGGCGCGGTGGCGCGGCTTGTCCGCCGGCGGCTCATCCGGCCGGGGGGCCTTCAGCGACACGATCAACACGCGATCCGCACCCAGGCGCAGCGCCGGGGACAGCGGCGTGTTCTGGCGGATCGACCCGTCGCAGAAATACTCCTCGCCGATCTTCACCGCTCGGAAGAGCAACGGGATCGCCGCCGAGGCGAGGGCGTGCTCGGGCCCGAGGATCGTCTCGCGCGCCTCGGTGTACGGGTCGCGGCTCCACGGAGGGACCCCGCCCTCGCGGCGCTGGACGAAGACGATGGTCTTTCCGGTCGAGATCTGCGTGGCGGAGACGCTGAGCGCGTCGAAGCGCCCGCGGGCCAGGTTCGCGGAGATCCGCGGCCACGAAGCGCGCGTGCGGACCATCTCCTCCAGCGGCTCGGGGTGAAGGAGGTCGTAGAGCCGCCATCCTTCGGGCCGCACGGGTTCGTTGGTCGCGGCGCGCCACAGCTTGCGTGTGATCGTCCACAGGTCCTCGCCCTGGACCTTGTAGACCCGCTCCAGGGACAGCTCGCTCCAGATCCGTTCCAGCTCCCGGCCCTGCGTCGCCGGTTCGTCCATGGTGGCGGCCAGAAAGCAGGCGGTGATCGCCCCCACGGAGGTTCCGCAGAGGATGTCGAGGGGCACGTGCCCACCGAGCGCCGAGGGCAGCTCCTCGCGCAGGTAGCGGATCACCCCCGCCTCGTAGGCTCCGCGGGCGCCGCCGCCCGAGAGCACCAGACCGACCTTCGGGCGGCTCACGTCCACCCACCCGTCCGAAAAGTTGCGGGCGCTACAGGCCACGACAGACTCGCAGCGCCGTGTTGCGAGGAGGTCCGGATGTCTGCAGCAATCGAGGTCTCGTCCACTGCGCGGTTCCATCCCCGCGTCGAGGCGGGGTTCATGGTGAAGCTGCTGGTCGACGGGCGGGTGGTGCTCGCCAAGGCCCGCGATCTGTCCATGGCAGGGCTCTTCGTGCTGCAGCACCCGCCCGGACGCAAGGACAAGGTGACGGTGGCCATCCCGCTGCCCGGCGACCGGGAGATCGTCACCAGCTGCTGGATCCGCCGCATCACCGACGAGGGCGTGGCGCTGGAGTTCGAAGGGGTGGACTGGGACGACATGTTCGCCCTCGCCCGCTTCCTCCACCCCCGGTTGCCGTAGGCGTTCACGCTCCCCGCAGCTTCGCGACCAGATCCAACAGGTCCGCGCCCCGGAACGGCTTCTGGATGTAGCCGTCCGCGCCCGCCCGGGTCGCCATCTCGATGTCGGACTTCTTCGCCTTCGCGGTGAGCATGTACAGCGGCACTTGCGCGGTGGCCGGGTCGCTCTTGAGCAGGCGGCAAACGGTGATGCCGTCCATCTGAGGCAGCACCACATCCAGAAGGATCAGCCGGAAGGGCCGCGTGCGCGCCAGCTTCAACCCCTCCAGCCCGTTGTCGGCGCACTCCACCTGGACCTCGCCGTCGGAGAGCATGCTCCGGACGAGCTCGCGGATCACCGGTTCGTCCTCCACGAGGAGGATGTTGAACACGGCTTTCGGCACCGGCACCGACATCGCCGGCGAGTATAGGCCGATTCGGGGATCGCCTACTCGTAGGCCAGAGCTTCCACCACATCCAGCCCGGCGGCGCGGCGCGCCGGGTACAGGCCCGAGACGACCGCGCACGTGCTCGCGGCGACGATCATCTGCAGCGAAACCGCGGTCGGAAAGACGAACGGGAAGGACCAACCGGTGGCCTGCACGCCGACCACGCGGGTGATGACGATCGCCATGATCGTCCCGGCGAACACGCCGAGCAGCCCGCCGGAGATGCCGATGAACGCGGCCTCGCCGGCGAACAGCCGGATGATGTGGCTCCGTGCCGCGCCGATCGCCCGCAGAAGGCCGATCTCCCGCGTGCGATCGAGCACCGCAGCGAGCAGCGTGTTGATGACCCCCAACAGCGCGAGGAGCACCGCCACCGCCTCCATCGCGTGGGTGACGCTGAAGGCCGCGTCCACCAGGTTCATCGCCTCGTCGCGCAGCTCGCTGTTGGAGAGCACGTAGATGTCGTGCGTCTTCCCGAAGCGCTGGGTGATGGCCCTGCGGACCTGCTCCAGGTCGGCGCCGTCCTTCAAGTAAATCTCGTAGGTGTCCACGCGGTCGTCCCGGAAGAAGTCCACGAAGAGATCGCGGTCGATGAACAGCGAGCCCTGATCGCTCGTGTAGTCGATGATGACCGCGGACACGGTGAGCGTCTTCACCCCGGTCGGCGTGTTGAGCGGAAACGTGTCGCCCGGGTGCAGGTTGCGCCTTCGGGCGAGGTTCTCCGAGACGGTCACCTTGAGCGCGCGCCGCTCCTCGGGTGTAGGCAGGCGGCCCTCGAGGACCACCTGCTTGCCGTGCGCGTCGTAGACGTCCGGGCGCAGGGAGATCACGTAGCAGCGCAGGTCGAGCACGTCGTGCTGGAAGATCCGCACGAAGTCCACCTGGTCGATCCCCTCCATCTTCTCCAGCTCGCGCCCGAGCTCGGGGGACATGGGCGTGTTCTTCACGCCGGCCAACCGCGAGGACTGGGTGACGAACAGATCCGCGGGCACCGACTGGTCGATCCACCGCAGCGACGATTCGCGGAACGAACTGACGAAGCCGGCGATGCACACCGCCATCGCCACGCCGATCGCCAGCGCCGAGACCGGGACGGCGGTGCGCGTGGGCGCTCGGGCGAAGTTGTCGGCGGCGAGCCTTCCGGCGATGCCGAGGATCCACTGGCCGGGCCGGGCGAACACCGGCCGCAGGTACCTGAGCACCACGGGCGAAAGCAGCGTCGCGCCCATCAGGACGCAGAAGATTGCGAGGTAGCCGCCGACCGGAAGGTTCTCCATGGGCGGCGGGATGCGCGTGAGCGGCCACACCGCGAGGAGCAGCACCACGCCCAGCGCCGTGGGCAGCACCCGGAGCGAGGCCACGTCGGCCCCGGCAGCCACGTCCCGCCGGAGCGCCTCCACCGGCTGGACCTGGGACGCACGCCACGCTGGCCGGAGCGCGGCGAAGGTGCTGCCCAGAATCCCCATCGCGATGCCGAAGCCGATCTCCAGCGCGCCTACCTTCACGTCCGAGGGGTTGACCTGGACGTAGAGGGAGGAGACGGCACCCGCCACCTCGTGGACGGCCACGCGGGCCACTACCACGCCGACCGGCAGGCCCAAAAGCGTGCCGAACACGCCAAAGACCAGCGCCTCCAGCGTGAAGAGGGCGCGCAGGCGCGTGCGGGTGGAGCCGATCGCGCGCAGCGTGCCGATCTCCCGGCGCCGCTGGAGCACCCCGATGGCCACGGTGTTGTAGACGAGGAACGCGCCCACCAGGAGCGCCACCCCGGAGCCGATGTTGAGCCCGAGCTGGAAGCTGCGGACCATCTTCTCCACGCTGCCACCGCGCCGCGACGGCCGTTCGATCTCGAAGGCCGGGCCGATGGCAGCGCGCAGCCGGGCGATCATCGGCTCCACGCCGATCTTCGGGTCCACCGCCACGTCGATCCGGTCGATGTGGCGGCCGCGCCCGAACGCTTCCTGCGCGCTGCCCACGTACATGATGCCGACCAGGCCGCCGAAGGCCTTCACCGGGCCGGTCTCGCGGATGAGCGCGTGGACCACGAAGTCCTTCACTCCGTCCTGGGTGACGAGCTGGAACGAGTCGCCCACCTTCAGCTGGTGCTTTTCGGCGAAGCGCTCGGAGACGAGGATCCGGTCGGTGGAGTTGAGGAACTCGAGGTCCTCCGCGAGCGCGCCGATGTCCTCGTCCACCGCCTCGTAGTTGCGGAAGAACCCGTCGTCGAGAAGGTCGACGCCCATCACGTAGAGGCTCTCCCCCGGCGAGCCGACCACCGGAGCGATCGCCGTGAGCCCGCCGGAGGCGTGGGTGACGCCCGGCACGGCGCGGACCGTGTCGACGAGGCCATCGTCGAAGCCCGCCGACGAGGACGCGATGGTGAGGTCCGCCTTCCCGGCGATGGTGTCCACCGTGCTGCGGAACGCGTCGAGCACTGACCGGTTGATCGACGAGATCCCGACCATGGTCGCCACCCCCACGGCCACGCCGAGGATCGTCAGCGAGGTCCGGAGCGGCGCGCCGACGAGATGGCGCAGCGACACGAGGCGGAGGAGCTGGAGCATGCGGGCGCCGGACTCTATTCGCGCCGCGGGGGCGCATGCGATCGATTCGTCCACACAGGCCCGGCCGCTCCGCCGGCCGTCAGGCAACGTCGTCCGGCGCACGGGATGGGTGGTCCCTTCGCGGAGACCGGCCGGGCGTGCAACCCCTGATATCTCCGGACCGCTCCGCTGGAGCGGCGCCTGCAGGCGGGCGCGGCCACGCGTTCACCGCCCTCCCCCGAGGTCCGCCATGAGCCAGCGCGTCGCAGGACTGTCCGACCCCGTTCGCGTCCCGGTCGAACCCGACCCGGACGATGCCTCCGCTTCCAGCGAGCTGCCCCCCGCACTCCGCGGGGCGATTGCCGCACAGGACATCAACGTCGTCGAACGGGAGCGCCGGGTCGACGCATACGGGCACGTCCCGACTCTCAAAGAGATCGCCGAGCGCGAGCAGGCGCTCCGGGACGAGGCCGTCCGGACGGTCCTCGAGGAAGACGCGCATCAGGGCCTGATGGCCCTCAATTGGCTCAAGCCGCTCGAGTTCAACCAGGCACTCCGGAAGCTCCAGGACGCGGGCGTGCTCGACGACTTCGTGGAGGACCTCTCGCCCGAGGACTTGATGGTGTTCACCCGCCGCCTCACCGAAGCGGGCATCTTCAAGTGGGTTCCCGCGCAGGATGCCAACGGACAGGCTCTCCCCGGCGCGCCGCGCGTGATCCAGGTCCAGGGCTTCGATCCGCCCGAGGAGATCCGCGCCCTCGCGCACGACATCAACCTCACGATCGCCAAACTGACACCGGGCCAGACGCTCTATGAACCGGACACCGGCGCGAAGCTGCACCCATCCTCGTTCCACCTCTTCAACTGGCGCGGCGACCTCATCGGCAACGTGGAGAGCATGTTGGGCCGCTACCACGCGGTGCTCGACATCGAGACCGCGGTCCATGAGCTCCGGCCCGGGGACACCTGGGAGCTCTCGGCGGAGCTCGGTGGAGAGGTCAAGTTCGCTAAAAAGGGGGAGGTCACGCTGAAGGGCGAGCTGAAGGTGGGCGGCATCATCGACGTCGCCCGGAACGAGAAGGGCGGGTTCACGGTCGGGGCGGAAGCGTCCGTGATCCAGGGCATCGCGGCGGAGTTGGGGATCCACGAGGTGGTGAAACTGAAGGGGGCCCTTGGAGGCGGTGGCGCCTCGCGGGTGGAGTGGACACTTCAGAACGCGGACGACGCCGCGCGCCTGGCACGCCTGCTCGGGCTTCTGGGTACACCGCAGGGCGCCGCAGAGCTGATCGCCGATCCGAAGGCACGGGCGCTCCTGAAACAGGTCTCGGCGGTCGAGCTCGGCTCGAAGGCCGTCGCCTCGCTCGGACTGAGCGCGGAGGCGGAGCTCGCCCTGGACCTCAAGAAGGAGGTGGAGTTGGGCGCGGAGGCGTCGCTGTCTCACCGGCTCAAGGTCGAGTACGAGGGCGGCCGCCCGAAGGCGGCGGTCCTACTCACCGAAGTGGAGGCAGAGTGGTCGAAGGGCGACAAGGGCACCGCCTATCTGTCCTTCGGGTCATCGAAGCAGGCCGGCGCGCATGCCCGGCTCGAGCAGCGGATCGAATGGCGCCCCGGCGCTTCGCTTCGCGATGTCGCCCGCGCCGCGCTCTACGGTCCGGCGGTGCTGGAGGTCGGCGTGGATGCACCGCGGGGAATCGCCGCCCTGAACGGCGCGACCGAGGTCACGCTCCAGGCCACCGGCGAGGCGGCGAGGCTCTTCTCCGGGGCGCTCGCGCTGAGCAGAGGTGACGTCGCGCGCGCGTTCGACGGAATCGACGCCGAGCTGACCTTCTCCCGGGTTCAGGTCACCACGCTGTCCGGCGGCGCCACACTCGAACTGGCAAAGACCGGAGAGATCGGCGGCAGCCTGTCGTCGAAGCGCACGCACGTGCTGCACCGGGAGTCCGTGCGGGGCTCCGCGCTGTCGCTCGCGGCCAGGCTCGTCGACACCGTCCTGCCCCGCGGAAGGCCGGGCGACCTCGAGCCGGTGGATCTCGGGACGCTGTGACTTACGCCGCCGCGTGGGTGACGGCTTCGTCTCCGACGATCAGCCCGTCCTTCAAGCGCACGATCCGGTCACCCACCGCGGCGGCCTTCGGATCGTGGGTCACCATCACCACGGTCAGGTTCCGTTCGCGGGTCGCCTCGCGGATGAGCGTCAGCACCTCGGCCCCGGTCTTCGAGTCCAGGTTCCCGGTGGGTTCGTCCGCGAGCAGTAGCGCGGGCTGGATCAACAGCGCCCGGGCGATCGCCACCCGCTGCATCTCGCCGCCGGAGAGCTCATCCGGGCGGTGGTGATCCCTCCCCTTGAGGCCGACGCGGTGGAGCAGCTCACGCGCGGGCGGCTCCAGCTCCGCCCGTGACTTCCCTGAGAGCAGCCCGGGGAGAATGACGTTCTCGATCGCGGTCAGCGTGGGCAGCAGGTTGAAGAACTGGAAGATGAAGCCGAGCCGGTCGCGGCGGAACCTCGCCAGGTCCGCGTCCCGCATCTTCGCCAGCTGCTGGCCGTCGATGGTGAGCGACCCGCTGGTGGGGATGTCCAGCGCGCCCAAAAGGTTCAGCAGCGTCGACTTGCCGGACCCAGACGGGCCCATCACCGAGAGGAACTGGCCCCTCGGGACGTGCAGGTGTGAGACGGAGAGCGCGTGGACCTCGGTCTTGCCCCGTCGGTAGACCCGGCTGACGTTCTTCGCCTCGATCATAGCTCCGCGAGTCCTTCCTTCTCTGCCCAACCGACGAGTCCGTTGGGGAGACGGATGCGCACGAAGGCGCCCTCGGTTTCGAGCAGGCGCACCTTTAACCCAGCGTGGACCTCGAAGGACACCTTCGCGTTCGGGGCGGGCAGCTCCCTCGCCTGAACCGTGGGCGAGAGCACCACCGCGTCGTGAGTGTTTTTCTCCACCCAGACGTGCGCGCCCAGCAGAAGGCCGAGCGGCAGGGAGGCCACGAGCAGGAGCGCGGAGAGCACCGCCGCCCACGTCCTCCGGCCGGGCTTGAGGAACCGGAACACGAACGCCAGCGCCCATCCGCCCAGCCACGCGGCGAGGAAGGCCATCGCCACCAGGTCCGGCGAGGACGCCGCGGCGATCCGCTCGATGAACGGATCCCCCACCTGCCCCACCACCTTGTCGCCCTGACGGGCGCGCGCGGCCTCGAGGTTGGCGGTCACATCGTCCCTGGGGCCGCCGGCGCGGCGGGCGCGCTCGAGCCAGAGCACCGCGTGGCCGAGATCGCCCTTCTTCAGGGCCGCGGTGCCCAGGTTGTAAAGCACGTCCTGGGACGCGAAGCCGTGGTCGGCCAGCTTCTGCCACGCGGCGATCGCCCCGTCGTAGTCGCCCTGGTCGAAGGCGGTGGCCCCCTGTTGAAAGAGGGCCTCGGCCTCACCCGGCGAGTAGTACGAGGGCTGGGCGATGACGGTGGCGAGGACGAGCGCGGCGATCATCGTGCGTCCAGCGCCTCCATCGCCGCCTCGGCGTCGTCGAGCACGCGGTCTCGCGCGGCGGGATCCGCGCCGCCGGGAGCGAAGCGTCCCAGCTCGCAGGTCTCCAGCACCGCGAGGAGCGACCGCTGGCGGTCTGCCGGGATCCCTTTCTCCGTCAGCTTCTGCGCCAGCGCCTCGCGCGTGAGCCCGGCCACCGGTTCGCCGAGCCGCGCATCGAGGAAGGTGATCACCGCCTTCTCCACCTCGGCGTAGAAGTCGGCGGTGGCGCCGTTGGCGCGCAGGGTTTCGGCCGCGGCCAGCCGGCGTCGCGCGGCGCGGGCCTTCTTCTTGCGGATCGAGCCCTCGTCCTCGCGGGCGGCGCGCGCGCGCACCAGCCCCACGCCCACGAGCGCGAGCCACACGCCCAGCGGGGAGACCACCGCGGGGACGAACCAGGGCCGCGACCACACCGCCGCGCCACGCTGCGAGAAGTCGGCGCTGTGGCGGATGGGCATCACGCCGTCCGAGGCAAGCACGTTCTTGGGGGCGTCCGCCGGAACCGGACCGGTGGCGGCATGGGCGCCGGTGGCGACCGCGCCCGCGGCACCCGGCGTGACGCGGATCTGAATGGGCTCGGTGCGCGCGATCTCGTAGCTGCGCGACTCGGGATCGAAGTACGGGAACTCGAGCGACGGGATCGTGAAGGTCCCGGTCTGCTGGGGCATCACCAGATACTCCTGCACCCGGCGGCCGCCGAACTGGCCGTTCCGGGTGGTCGGCTTGTCGGCGAGCGTGGGGTCGAAGATCCGCAACGACGGCGGAGCAGTCAGCTTCGGCGGGGTGACGTTCTTCACGTTGCCCACGCCCTCCAGGGTGACCCGTACGGTGACGGGGTTGCCGAGCTCGACCTCTTCGGGCGTGGCATCGACGCTGAGCCGCCACCGGCCCACGTTGGTGGTGGCAAACCCCCGGGGCGCGCCGTCCGGGAGCGGCCTGACCTCGAGCTTCACCTTGTTGCCGACCCGGTGTACCCGCCGCCCGGCGAACAGATACCCGGTGGTGATGTCCGCCTCGGCCGCGTCGATGGTCTGGGTCCCGGCCTTGAGCGGGAAGATCGCCTTCCGCTTGAGCAGGTACGCCTTGTACGGGACACCGTTGAGGATGCGGGTCTCGCCGGAGAGCGTCTGCGGCGTGTCGATGTCCTCGCTCCAGAAGCCCTCCAGCTTGGGAAGCTTGACGGAATCCACGCTGGAGAGGTCGACCCGCGAGAAGACGTAGACGGAGAGCGTGACCTGCTGACCGACCCAGGCCTCCTTCTTGTCCACGTAGGTGCGGACGAAGAGATCCGCCTCGGTCGTGGGGATGTCCACGTCCGGCGGCCCGCCGAAGGGGAAGGCGTCATCCTCGTCGTCGAAGCCGGGCATCCCCTGGAAGGGGTTCCCGCCAAAAAATCCCTGGAACGGATCCGGCCGGCGCTGGCGCTGGGCGAGGGCGGGATCCTGCAACCGGCCCTTCTTCGCGGTGATGGTGATGGCGTCCGCCCGGAGCGTCCGGCCGCCGAGATCGAGCCTGCTCGCGCCGATGGTGAGCTGCCCCGCCCGGCGCGGCCGCAGGACGAAGACCCACTTGCGGACCCGCTGGATCTGCGAACCACCGCTGCCGATCTGGATGGACGTCGAATCCACCGGCGTCTTCGAGAGCACCTCGAAGTCGGACAAATCCGGCGGCGTGAGCGTGGCGTCCTCGGGCGCGTTGACGATCACCACGTTGAGGCGGAATGTGTCCTCGGTCCCGACCTCGGCGCGGTCCACCGTCTGATAGAAGTCCGGCTCCTCGGCGAAGGCCGCCGTTGCGGCCAGCACGGCCGCGAACGCGAAACTGATTGCCCCCCGCGGCGCGCCCAGCGGGCTACCAATCCTTCTCATCGGGGTTCCTCGGCCGCTTCCGCTGCTGGAAGCGCCACAGCTGGAGATTCTTTTCGTTCCGCTCCATGGAGTCCAAGACCTTGTTGGCGTCCTGTTGACTCAGGTCCGGCGCCGTTCCGCCGTCCTCCAGCGATGCCTCGTTGACGGCGCTCCCTCCGGCGTCGGCAGCGCCGCCGTCTGCGCCACCGTCGGATCCGGACTCGCTCTCGCCGCCACCGCCGTCTCCTCCGCCGCCGTCCCGCGTTCCCGCGTCACCGGAGCTCTGTCCACCCCCGTCCGCGCCGGCATCTGAACCTCCGTCCCCGCTCCCTCCATCCCGGGTGCCCGCATCCCCGCTCCCGCCGTCCATGCCACCGTCGGCGCCCCCGTCGGGCAGTCCGCCGTCGGTCCCCGCATCCTTCGGCGTTCCCCCGTCCGGGTTGCCGCCGTCCTCGCCACCATCCTTCCGATTCGGGCCGGCGTCGGGCGGACCTCCATCGCGACCGGCATCCGGCCCGCCTGCATCCGGTCCGGCATCCGGCGTCCCGCCATCGGGTCCGTTCTCCTTCGGCGGGATCTTCCGGAGGAGCACCTCCAGGTTGTGCCGTGCCGCCTCGTCCGACGGGTCGAGCGTGAGCGCCTTGCGGTAGGCGGCGATGGCGTCCTTGTCCTTCCCCAGCTTCGCGAACCCGTTGCCCAGGTTGAAGTAGTCCTTCTCCTTGAGCGTGCCGTCGTTGGCGCGGGTGGCGCGCGTCCACGCCTCCTTCGCCTCTTCGTAGCGGCCCAGCTTGTAGAGCGCGTTGCCGATGTTGAAGTCGATTACCGCCTGATCCGGGTGCTCCTTCTTCGCGGCCTCGAACGCCGCGAGCGCGTCCTCGTAGCGGCCCTCGTTGTACGCGTCGGTACCGGCCGCCACCAGGGGGTCGTTCTTCTCCAGCGGGCCCAGCGCAAAGGCCGGCGTGGAGAACACGAGCGCGGTCGACAGAATCATCGAGAGCGCGGCGCGCAGGGTGGAGGAGCGGATCACGCGGCCACCCCTTTCACCTTCCGGCGCGAAGGACGGATGAGCATCCCCAGCACAAGCAGCGCGAAGCCCGGATAGGCGAACCACGGGAACCGCTGGACGTAGTGCACCGTCATCCGGCTCTCCAGCTCCGCCTTCTGGAGCTTGTCGATCCGGTCGATGACGTCCGCCATCGCCACCCCGCGCGTCTGGTGGAAGTACTCGCCGCCGGTGGCCTCGGCGATCCGGCGCAGGCCGGCCTCGTCCAGCCGAGTGAGCACGGTGGCGCCGTTCTTGTCCCGCTTGTAGCCGATCACCTCGCCGCGGCGGTTGATCTCCGGGATGGGCTCGCCGGTCGGGCTGCCGATGCCCACCGCGTACACGCGGATGTTGGCCTCCTTCAGGCCGGCGATCGCCTCGTCGACGTCGTTGCCGAAGTCCTCGCCGTCCGAGAGCAGCACCACCACGCGATCGCGCGCCGTGCCGCCGGCGTTCTCCAGCACCTGTCTGGAGAGCGAGAGCGCGCCGCCGATGTCGGTGCCGCCCTGGGGCATGTCCTCGGGATCGACCGCGCGCAGAAAGAGCTTCGCCGCGGCGTAATCGGTGGTGAGCGGGCACTGGATGAAGGCGTCCCCGGCGAAGGCGACGATCCCCACCCGGTCCCCCTTGAGCTCATCGAGGAGCGTGGTGAGCTCCAGCCTCGCGCGGTCGATCCGCGAGGGCATTACGTCCCGCGCGAGCATCGACTTCGACGCGTCGAGCGCCACCACCACGTCGATGCCTTGGCGCTTGACCAGCTCGGTGTGGCTGCCGCACTCGGGCTGGGAGAGCGCCACGGCGAACAGCGCCAGGCCGAGCGACGAGAACACCGACTGAAGCACCGGGCGCAGCACGCTCACGCCGGGGGCGAGCACCGGCACGAACCGCTCGGTGAGCAGACGCACGGCGCGGTTCTTCCGGCCCAGCGCGAGGACGAGGCCGAATATCTCCAGCGCCACGGCCACGGCGATCAACCCGAGCGCGGCGGGGTGCTCGAAGCCGGCGTCATAGCCGAGCAGCTTGAATCGCCAGGGATGCAGGAGGGTCATGGGTGCACCCTCAGGAGCGTCCGGCGCAGGAGGAACTCGCCCGAGGCGATCGCGAACGCCCACAACAGAAACGGAAAGAACTCCTCCTTGTAGTTGGCCGCGGCACCGCCCTCCATCAGCCTCGAGCGTTCGAGCGAGTCGAGGACCTTCTGGATGCCCTGGGCGAGCTCTTCGCGGTCGGTGGCCCGATACGCCTCGCCGCCGGTCATCTGGGCGATCGTCTCGAGCAGCTTCGGGTTCACCGGCATCTCCATGTCCCGGTAGGCCACGTTGCCGAACAGATCGCGCCCGACCGGGAAGGGCACGCGTCCGCCCTTGCCCACGAGGATCGTGTAGACCTTGATGTCCAGCGCCTTGGCCATCGCCGCCGCATCCAGCGGGGCGATCTTCCCGGCGTTGTTGTCGCCGTCGGTGATGATCAGCACCACGCGGCTCTTGGCGTCCGAGTTGCGCAGCCGGTTGAGGGAGGTGGCCAGTGCGTCGCCGATCGCCGTGCCGTCCTCGAGCGCGCGGGTGCGCAGCTGGCGGATCACCTCCTTGAGCACGTTGTAGTCGAGCGTGAGCGGCGCCTGGGTGTACGCGGCGCCGGCGAACACCACGAGGCCGATGCGGTCGTTCTGCCGCGAGGAGATGAAGTCCGTCAGCACCTCTTTGGCGACGTAGAGCCGGTTGTTGGGCCGGAAGTCGGCCGCCTCCATCGAGGTGGACAGGTCCAGCGCGACCACGATGTCGATGCCCTCCACCGACAGGTCGCGCACCCGGGCATCGCGCGTCTGCGGCCGGGCCAGCGCCACCACCGCGAAGACGATCGCCACGCAGCGGGCCACAAGCAGCACCGGCAACAGCCAGGGGCGGATCCCCCGTTTGCCGCGCGCGAACGCGTGGGTGGCGGAGAAGCGCAGGACGGCGCGGGTACGCCGCTCGAGATACGCCCACCACAGGACGAGCGGAATCACCCCGAGGAGCAGGAACGCCCACGGGTTATCGAAGTGGAGGTTCGTTCCCATTCGCAGGCGCGGGCGGGGGCGTGGTGCGGTCGACGAGCAGGTAGGCGAAGTCCAGCGCGCGCGCGCAGTCGTCCGGGGTCATCTCCGCCCGGGCGAACTTCACCAGGTCCGCCTGCTCGAGGAGGCGGGCGAAGTCCTCGCGCGGCAGCCCGGGCGCGGGGACGTCACGGAGCGCGGTGATCAGCTCGGTGGTGGTGAGGTCCAGCGCCTCGACGCCGAAGCGTTCGCCCACGTAGCCACGGATGATGTCGGTGAGCCGGCTGTAGAACTCCTTGATGCGCCCCTGGGCGGGGAGGCGCTCGGCGCGGAGCTCGTCCAGCATCTTCCGGGTGCGCTGGTCGAGCGGGAGCGGCGGGCCCTGGGGAACCTCGGCGGCGGGGCGCGGGCGCTTCCACCAGCGGTACGCCGCGTACACCAGCGCGGCCACGGCGGCCGCCGCCAACAGCGCCCAGATGAGCGCGTAGCTGGGCACCGGGAGCGGTTCGGGCGGACGGATGTCGTAAAGGTCCTGGCCGTTCTTCGCGTCCGCGTCCCGGATGGTGGGGGCCACCTCCACCGTCGCGGTGTCCGAGGAGTAGCTGCGCACGCCTTCGGCGGAGGTGACCTCGAACTGCAGCGCCGGGAGCGTGCGCTGGCCGAGCTCGAAGGCGGACATCTTCAGCGTGAACACCGTGGTGGCGGTGTCACCCGAATCGTTCCGCCGGCGCTCCTGTCCGAGCAGCTCGAAATCGCCCCACTCCGCCGGCAGGTGCAGCTCCCATCGTTCGCCGCGCGCGTGCGTGACGGTGACCGTGCGGGTGAACGGTTCGCCGAGGTGGACGGTGCGCGGCTCCACCGACTGGGTGATCGACAGCGGCTTCGCGGTCGCGACCGTCCCCGCATCCGTGGCGAATGTTCCGGACGCCCACAGGAGCGCGGCGACCACGCCGGCCGCCCGGAACGTGCGGACGCGACCGTTCACGCCGCCATCCTCCGCGACCGCATCCGGAAGAAGCGGGCGAGCGCGTTGACGTACTCCTCGCCGGCCCTGAGCTCGACGTGGTCCAGCTCCAACTTCTTGAACAGGCGGCGCCGCTCGTCGCGCCCGCTCTGCATCAGCCGCGCGAACTCCCCGCGCACCAGCGGATCCGAGGTGTCGACGATGAGGCGCTCGCCCGTCTCGGGGTCCTCCATCATCACCATCCCCAGCTTCGGGAAGGTCTCCTCCATCGGATCGGAGATGACCACCGGCACGAGATCGTGCTTCTGCGAGACGATCCGCAGCGGCTTTTCGATGTCCTGCACGAGGAAGTCCGAGATGAGGAAGGTGACGGTCTTCCGTTTGGCGATCCGCGACAGGTAGTTGAGCCCGGCGCCCAGGTCGGTCCCGCGTCCCTGGGGCTTGAAGGCGAGGATGTCCGTCACCACGCGGAGCACGTGCTTGCGGCCCTTCTTCGGTGGGATGACGTGCTCCACGCGGTCGGAGAAGAGGATGAGCCCCACCCGGTCGTTGTTGGCGATGGCACTGAAGGCGATCTGCGCGGCGACCTCGGCGGCGATCTCGGACTTGGACTGGCCGCGGGAGGCGAACTCCTTGGAGGCGGAGACGTCCACCAGGAGCATCACCGTGAGCTCGCGCTCTTCGGTGAAGACCTTCACGTAGGCGTCGTTCATCCGCGCCGTGACGTTCCAGTCGATGGTGCGGATCTCGTCGCCCGGCTGGTACTGGCGGACCTCGCTGAAGGCCATCCCGCGGCCCTTGAACACCGAGTGGTACTGGCCGGCGAGCGTGTCCGAGACGGCCTTGCGCGTCGCGATCTCCAGCTTGCGGATCCGCTTGATCAGGTCGGCGGCGAGCATGTCGGACGGGGCCCTGCGACTTCGGGCTACGGCACCTCCACGCGGTCGAAGATGCGCTGGATGATCCGTTCGGGGGTGAGGTCCTCGGCCTCCGCCTCGTAGGTGAGCGAGACGCGGTGGCGGAGCACATCGAAGCCGATGGCCTTCACGTCGTCCGGGGTGACGAAGCCGCGGTGGCGCAGAAACGCGTGCGCCCGCGCCGCCTGGGTCAGGTAGATGGTGGCGCGCGGGGAGGCGCCGTACTCGATGTAGTCGGCGAGGTCCTTGAGGCCGTACTTGATCGGCTCGCGCGTGGCGAACACCAGGTTGAGGATGTAGTCCTTCACCTTCTCGTCGACGTAGATCTCGTTCACCACCTGTCGGGCGCGCGCGAGGTGGTCGGGGGTGATCACCTTCTCCGCCTTCGGGGTGATCGACCCGCTCATCCTATCGAGGATGACCTTCTCCTCGTCGCGGGTGGGGTAGCTCACCTTCACCTTGAGCATGAAGCGGTCCACCTGCGCCTCGGGCAAAGGGTACGTGCCCTCCTGTTCGATCGGGTTCTGGGTGGCGAGCACGATGAAGGGCGACGGCAAGGGGAAGGTCTGGTCGCCGATGGTGACCTGCCGTTCCTGCATCGCCTCGAGCAGCGCGGACTGCACCTTGGCGGGCGCGCGGTTGATCTCGTCCGCGAGGATCACGTTCGCGAAGACCGGCCCGCGCCGCACGGTGAAGGACGAGGACTGCTGGTTGTAGATGGTGGTGCCCACCAGGTCCGCCGGCAGAAGGTCCGGGGTGAACTGGATCCGCATGAACTGGGCGGAGAGGGTGTCTGCGATGGTGCGGACCGTGAGCGTCTTGGCGAGCCCGGGGACGCCCTCGAGCAGCACGTGCCCGTTGGTGAGCATGCCGATCAACGTGCGTTCGACCATGTACCGCTGGCCGACGATGACCTTGCCGACCTCGTGGATGACGGCGTCGACGAAGGCACTTTCCTGATGGACGCGTTCGGTGAGCGCGCGAATGTCGGTGTGCAAGATCCCCTCCGTTCCGCGGGGGCGGATGCTAGGGGTTGGGTTGACGCGTCACAACAAAGGACCGCACGCGGGATTCCCTCGCGCGCGCTAGAACCACGTCCGCCAGCGCAGCCCGAAGCCGGGGGTGTAGCCCACGACGGTGTGCATCACCGCGCCGTCCTCGTCGAGAAAGTAGATCGTGGGGAAGGACGTGATCCGGTAGTCGCGCTGGATCCGGTCGTCGCCCAACAGGACGGGGTACTCCGCCCGGGCCGCCTGGACGAAGCGGTCGATCTCCGCGCGGTCCTGCCAGCTCAAGGCGACGCTGAGGACCTCGACCTCGTCCCCCACCGCTTCGCGCAGATGGGAGATTGCCCCGGACTGGGCGCGGCACACGCCGCACCACGGCGCCCAGAACTCAATCACGACCTTCCGGCCGCGCAGGTCGGCCAGCCGCCAGGTCTTCCCGTGGAGATCGGTGAGCTCGAAGGCGGGCGCCGGTTCGCCTCCGGAGAGGAGCCGGCGCGTCTGCCAGGCCGTCACCGATGCGAACACCAGCAGGACGATCGCCAGGTCCACCGCCCAGCGGACCCAGCGCCGCCCGCGCGCGGCCCGCCACTTCTCGAACACCGTCTTCCACCCCATGGCCCGCATCCTTAACACCGGCCCGCGCCCGCCCATCGACACCCCGTCCCCATCCGGCCTACGTCCCTTCGTGTGACCGCGCTCTATGCCCTGGCCAGCGTGGTGGTGGTGAGCCTGGCCTCCCTGGTGGGCGTGCTCGGCCTGTCGTGGAGCCCGGACCGCATCCGGAGAGTGGCGCGAAGCCTGGTGGCGTTCGCGGTGGGAGCGCTGTTGGGCGATGCCTTCATCCACCTGCTGCCGGCCGCGTACGCGCGCGGCAGACCGGGCGTCGTGTCCGCCTGGGTGCTGGGCGGTGTGGCCGTGTTCTTCGTCGTGGAGAAGCTCCTGCGCAGCGCGCGGATCAAGGTGCGCGGGATCGCCCCGGCCGTCGGGGTGAACCTCTTCGGCGACGGGCTCCACAACCTGATCGACGGGATGCTGATCGGCGCGAGCTACCTCGCCTCCCCGGTGCTGGGGTTGTCCACCACCCTCGCGGTGCTGCTCCACGAGCTCCCCCAGGAGCTGGGCGACTTCGGGATCCTGGTCCACGGCGGGCTGTCCCCCGGGCACGCGGTGTTGTGGAACCTGCTCTCCGCGTCCGCCGCCATCGCCGGGACGACGATCGCCCTGCTCGTGGGAACGCAGGTGGCGTCCTTCGGCGTGGCGCTCCTGCCGCTGACCGCAGGTGGCTTCGTGTACATCGCGTGCGCGGATCTGATCCCCGACCTGCACGCCGCCTCCACGTCCCCCCGGGCGGCCACCACGCAGCTCCTCTGGATGTGCGCCGGGGCGGGCGTGATGTTCGCGCTGCTTGCGGTGGAATGACGCCGTGGATTAGGGGCGGCCCATGAGCACTCCGTTGCGCGGACTGCGCGTCCTCGATCTCTCGCGCGTCCTCTCCGGCCCCTTCTGCACGATGAACCTGGGCGACATGGGGGCGGACGTCATCAAGGTGGAGGATCCGGCCCACGGGGACGACACCCGCGCGTTCGGGCCGCCGTTCGTCAACGGCGTCTCCACCTACTTTCTGTCGATCAACCGCAACAAGCGCTCGCTGGCGGTGAACCTCAAGAGCCGCGACGGCGCCGGATTGGTCCAGCGGCTCGCAGCAGAGAGCGACGTGCTGGTGGAGAACTTCCGGCCGGGCGTGGCCGAGCGGCTCGGCCTGGGGCCGGACACGCTGCGCGCGCAGAACCCCCGCCTCATCTACTGTTCGATCAGCGGCTTCGGCCACCGCGGGCTTCAACCGTACACGCACCTGCCCGGATATGACGTGGTGGTGCAGGGGCTCAGCGGCCTGCAGCACCTCACCGGCGAACCCGAACGCCCGGCGATGAAGGTGGGCGTGTCGATCAGCGATCTGCTCTCCGGGATGACGGCGTTCCAGGCGATCCTCCTGGCGCTGTACGAACGGGAGCGCACCGGCGAGGGCAAGGTGGTGGACGTGTCGATGCTGGACGCCACGACCCAGGTGCTGACGTTCCAGGCCACCGCGCACCTCATCGCCGGCCGCAGCCCGATGCGGATGGGGAACCGGCACCCGTCCATCGCGCCCTACGAGGCCTTCGAGGCGTCGGACGGCTGGTTCAACGTGGCGGTGGGCAACGACGCGCAGTTCCGGCGGTTGTGCGAGCTGCTCGGTCAGCCGCAGCTTTCGGAGGACACGCGCTTCTGCGAGAACCGCCTGCGGGTGGAGAACCGCGACGCGCTGGTGGAGATCCTCTCCGGGCACTTCCGCACGGCGCCGGTCGCCGAGTGGCTGCAGCGTCTGGAGAAGGAAGGAATCCCGGCGGGCCCGATCAACGATCTACCGACCGCGCTGGCGCACCCGCAATTGAAGGCGCGCGGGATGATCGCCACCGTGGAACACCCCGACGCCGGCGAGGTGCGGATGCTGGGGTCGCCGCTTCTGGCCGCGGTGCAGGACACACCGGCCTTCCGCCCGCCCCCGCGCCTGGGCGAGCACACGCGGGAGATCCTCCACGACCTGCTGGGGCTGGACACCGCGGAGATCGACCGGCTGGTGGCGGACGGCACCGTGGCCGCGCGCTGAGCGACGGAAGAAGCCGGCTTATGCCCTGCGTTGGTACTTCCAGTTCCGGGGCTTGCCGGCGGCGATCCACTCCAGCGCCTGGGCGACTCGGCGGTCGCGCGTTGCCTCCGTCTTCGCCTCCTCGAACCACAGCAGGTACTCGCGCCGGTGACTGGGCGGGAGCTTGTCGAAGCCGGCGTTCGCCTGCGGGTTCTTCGTCAGCGCTTCCTTGAAATACGCCGGCATGCTCGGCGAGGGGCGCGTGCGGTGGACTGACTTGTTCGGCAGCGTCTTCACGCCGGCCTCGTTCAGCGCGATCGCCTCCTTAAGGTACGCGGTCAGGACGCGGTCCGGGGGCAGATCCTTCTTAGAGGTGATCCGCCCGAAGTGGCCCATCGAGCTGTTCGCGCCGTTGGTGAGGAGCTTCTTCGCGTCCTTCATGTGCGCGGCATCCCAGAACCCAAAGACCGCGTGCGCCTTGAAGGCGGCCATCATGCAGAGCGGCCGCCCCCGGTACGTGAAGTAGGGCATGTTCCACTTGATCGTCTCTTCGATGTCGGGGTGCGCTTTGTGAACGAGCTTGCGGAGGTGTTCGAGGATCGGCCGGGCGAACTCGGCCTGCCGGGCGAGATAGGCATCGACGCGGGGATCGGTGTGGGGCATGGCGCGGATACTACTGCGGGAGATCCGCCGCCTCGCGGGCGATTGACGGCGCGGGCCGTGCCCGCCATCACCGCCCGGGCAACGGCCTGAGCCCGGCGATCTCCTCACCGCGGGCGAAGTCCTGCTCCAGCGCGGCGCGCTCCCGGCGGATGAAGGCGCGCACCGCCCGATCGAGCTGGGGATCGAAGATCCGATGGACGCTGTGCACCGGCGTGGGGACGAAGCCGCGCGCAATCTTGTGCTCGCCGCCCGCGCCGGGCTCGAACACCGTCCGCCCCAGGCGGATGCACTCGTCGATCGAGTGGTACATGCAGACGTTGAAGTGCAGAAAGGGGTGCTCCTCGAAGCAGCCCCAGTACCGGCCATAGAGCCGGTCGCCGTGCGCCAGGTTGAACGCGCCGGCGATCACCTTCCCGCCGCGCACCGCCTCCACCAGCTCCACCTGATCCGGGAGCGCGCGAAAGACACGGTGGAAGAAGTCACGCCGAAGCTGCAGGTGGCCCCACGGGTGGCGGAGGTTGGTCGCCTCGTAGAAGCGCCACGCGCGCTCGGCGTGCTCCGGCCCCAGCTCCGCGCCACGGACGGTGCGTAGGGAGATCCCCTGCCCCGCCGCCGCCGCGCGCTCGCGCTTGAGCTGGTGGCGGCGCTTCGAGGTGAACCGCGCGAGGAAGTCGTCCCAGGTGCGGTAGCCGGCGTTGCGCCAGTGGTACTGCTCGGTGAGGCGGTGCGCGAAGTCGTGGCGTTCGGCGATGGCGCGCGCGTCCTCCTCGGGCGGATAGAGGATGTGGACGCCGGAGCAGCCTTCCTCCCGGGCGTACTCAATCGCCGCGCGCACCAGCGCATCGACGAGCGCGGCGCGATCCTCGCCTTCGGCGGTAAGGAAGCGCGGCGCGGTGGCGGGGCTCAGCGGCACCCCGACGAGCAGCTTGGGGTAGTACATAATCCCGAGCTCTTGGGCGGCGTTCGCCCAGCCGAAGTCGTAGATGTACTCACCCATCGAGTGGAACTTCCGGTACGCAGGCGCCGCGGCGACCAGCTTTCGGCCGCGCCAGAGCGTCAGGTGCGCCGGCGCCCACCCTGTCTCCTCAGAAGCGCTTCCGGACGCCTCCAGTGCATGAATCCAACTCCACTGGATGAAGGGGATAGATTTTGCGCCGCCGAGGCCGTCCCAGGCCTCGGCGTCAACATCCGAGATAGATTCGAGCACTCGTAGGTGCGTGGAATTCACGGAAATTCTCGCCGCTCAGCGTCATCCGCCGGGCGGCCGAGCCCTGCGATCGAGCCCTTGACCCACAGTAAGGGATCCCGGACCATTCCGCCGCCATTTCGCCGGGCGGCCTTCCCGGCTTCTCCATTTGAAGGACGCGGCTCCCATGCTCCAACCCTCGCGTTACATCGCCGGCCTCGCCGCCGCACTGGTCTCGTTCTCTGCCTGGGCGACCCATGCGGTTCCTCCCATCAACCTCGGCCAAAGTTTTTTTGGCAACCCGGTCCCGGTGGGTACGGTGATTCCGGCCGGTGCGTCCGTCACCCTGACAGGGGACGCCCCTTTGGAGACCTGCGGCTCCAACTACGTGATGGAGTACGAGGTCCGGCTCGCGTCGGTCGCCTTCACCAACACCCCGACCCATTTCTCGCCCCCCGCATCCCCGACCTGCAGCATGGACTGGCCTATGCCGGTGACGATCAGCGGGCTGGTGCCAGGCAACTATCACTGGCAGGTGCGACTCAATACCGGGTTCGCGATCTCAACCTGGGTGCAGTTCAACGGCGGAAACATTGGCTTCGCGTTTGCCCCGCCGAACACTCCGGATATCGTCGTCAACACTGTCCAGTTGAACCAGACCAACCCCGACCCGGCGGGGAACACGCTCGCCTTCAATATCGACGCGTTTTTTGAAGACCGGGGCAGCGCCGCCGCCGGACCGTTCACATGGAAGGCGTACCTTTCCACGGACAAGACGCTGCAGCCGGGGACGGACCAACTGATCTTCACCTCCACGACACCCATCACGGTTCCGGCCAACACAGCGAACTTCCTGGACTCGTCCGGCGTGATCACCCTCAACCCGCGGCCGCCGCCGGGCGCCTACTACGTGCTCGTCGAGGCCGACGTCAGCAACACGGTCGCCGAGTTCGACGAGACCAACAACATCGGCAGCACACCGAACTACTTCGTGAACGGGATCGACTACGTGGCCACGTCGATCTCCAACGGGCCCAGCACTGCGGGCCCGGGAAGCCAGATCACCCTCACTCCGGACTTCTTCAACCAGGGCATCGAGGGCGCCGGCCCGAACGGGACGCCGGGCACCGTGGAGTTCGCGATCTACGCCAGCCGCGACCAGAACCTCGATTCGGGCGATGAAGAGCTGACCCGGGTCACCGTGAACAACTTCGGTGGCGCGCAGCAGTACAACACGCCCGTCACCTTCACGCTCCCGGCGGGGATCTCCGGCGGCGACGTCTACTGGATCCTCAAGGTCGATCCGGAGATCAAGAACCCACTCAACCCGAACCCCACCGTCGAGGCGCTCGAGAACAACAACGTGGCGGTCTCGACGGCCACCACACACATCACCCAGGCGGACCTGCAGGCTAACTTCGCCGACCTGGTGGATCCGGTTCTCGGTCAGCCCATCCGGAAGGCGGACTTCGGTGAGCCGGCGCGCTTCCTCATCGAGGCCGAGAACGTCGGCGACTTCGCCGCGCCCGCCTCCCACGTGAGCGTGATCCTCTCCACCAACAACATCCTCTCGCTGCAGGTCGACCCGCGGGTTGCGGATGTGCCGGTGGGCCCGCTGGGCACCGCGCCCAATAACAAGACCATCTTCGACATCACCGTCACCCTGCCGACGATGATCAACGGCCAAGCGCTGCAGACGGGCGACTACTACTTCTTCGTCCAGCTCGACTCCTACAACGTCATCAACGAGCTGAACGAGCAGAACAACACGCGGCTCGTCATCGGCCCTGTGCGGATCCGCACGCCGGAGGCCGACTACGCTGCGATCAAGGTGCAGGCGCCGCCGCAGGCCGCGGGCGGTGAGACCATCACGCTCTCCCGCACCTTCGCCAACCTCGGCACCGACGATGGCCCGGCCACGACCTACCGCTGCTTCGCCTCGGTGAACAACATCATCACGCAGCAGGACTACCCGCTGACCTTCGTCGCCGAGGACGGCACCACTTCCAGCGAGGAGCCGCTTCAGCTGGCCAGGGGCGGACGCGACAGCACGGTGGAGCTCGTCCGCTTCCCGGGGAACATCCCCACCGGCCAGTACTACATCGGCTGCGTGGTGGATCCGGACGGCACCGTCGCCGAGCTCGAAGAGTCCAACAACGCGGCGGTGACCAGCGACACGGTCTCGGTGAGCGCGCAGAGCTTCCAGATCGTCACGGCGCAGCTGCCGGACGCGATCCTGGGGATGCCGTACGCGTTCAAGCTGGCCACAGTGAACGCGCCGGGCCCGATCGTCTGGAGCATCCCCGGGAACGCGCCCGAGGGGGTGTCTCTGAGCACCGACGGTACGCTCTCCGGGACGCCCACCGCCCTCGGCCTGACGACCTTCACCGTCGAGGCGACGAGCGGCGGCTTCACCGCCACGCGGGTCCTGGTTCAGCGCGTGCTCCCCTCCACCACCGAGCTCGCCGTCACCACCGACAACCTCCCGCCCGTCGTCAACAGCACCAGCCTCCCCTACCAGGGCGCCCTCTCCGCCAGCGGCGGCGCCGCTCCCTACACCTGGTCCATCCTCAGCGGGAAGCTCCCCAACGGCCTGTCGCTCGACGCCGGCACCGGCCTCATCTCCGGCACGCCCAAGCCCGGCCTTCCCAACGGTGAGTCCACCCTCACCGTCCAGGTCCGCGATGTCTTGGGCGGCGTCGCCACCCGCGCGCTGAAGGTCCGCGTGCTCGCTCCCGGTGCCCTCACCATCACCACCCTGTCGCTCCCCGACGCGCTGGTGGGCAGCAACTACCTCATCGACCTCGCCGCGGCCGTCGCAGGCGGTGGCGTGCTCTCCACCCCGCTCGAGTGGTCCGTCATCTCCGGCAGGCTGCCGGATGGCCTGACCCTCTCCACCCACACCGACGGCGCCACCGGCCTCATCACCGGTGTCCCCACCGTCGCCGGCACCTTCCCGTTCACCGTCCAGGTCCGTGACGCGGACAACCGCACCGACACCATCGACTTCGTCGTCCGCATCTACACGAACGCGCTCAAGGTCATCTGGGCCGCGCCGCCGCCCGCCGTCATCCACCCGGGCGATGCGCTCAACCTGCAGGTCACTGCCTCTGGCGGCGTGGGCGGCGCCACCTACCGCCTCTACTCCGGCGTGCTTCCGCCCGGCCTCAGCCTCGCCGAGGACGGCACCCTCACCGGAACCGTGGAAGACGCTGACACGAGCGTCGGTGTCTACTCCTTCCTCGTAGAGGCGCGTGACAAGGGCGGCGCCAGTGGCCTCGGCGCCTTCAGCCTGGAGGTCGTCGCCAAACCGGCTCCGGTGGGCTGCGGCGGTTCGGCCACCGGCGCGGACGTCTCCTTCCTCGCCCTCGCGCTCACCGGCGCCGCTGGCGTGCTTCGCCGTTTCCGCCGGCGGCGGTGACCGGCTCCTCGCGGATCCTCATCTCCGGGCGAGGATGAGGATCCGGTCGAGGCGGTTCGAGTCCCAGGAGATGGGCTCGTCGATGGCCGCGTCGAACGTGTAGAGCCCCACGAGCTGAAAGCCGGCGCGCGTCAACAGCACCTCGGCCTCCCGCTCGTTCCACGTGCGGAAGTACCAGTTCGTTTCGATCCGCCGCCGCCCGCGGGGCCCGATGATCTCCAGCCGATTGCGCATGCGGCTCCGCCGGCGGCGCCGATCCGGCGGCCACTCGCGGGTGTTGCAGATCACCCCCTCCTGCCCCACGCGCCCGACCCACCGTTCGTGCTCCACCGTGGTGCGCGCGTAGTCGGTGAGGTGGAACCCGAGCACGTACACCCCTTCGGGCCGGAGCAACTCACGCGTATGCCGCAGGTGGGAAAGCGCCGCCTCCTCGCTGTCGAGGTACCGGAAGGTGGAGACGAGGTTGAAGGCGAGATCGACGCGCCCCCGCCACCGCCGCGGGGCGAAGGACTCCATCCGATCCAGGCTCAGGTGGACGCGCCGGCGGAGCGAAGGTGGCAGCCGTTGGCGCGCGTGCGCCAGCATCTCCGGCGAGACGTCGTAGCCGATGAGGGTGTAGCCGCGGCGCGCGGCGGCGGCGCCCCGCCCCCCCGCGCCGCACGCCGGCTCCAGCCAGGTGCGCCCGCCGGTGCCGTACAGCGCGTTGACCGCCTCGAGGAAGTCCAGCTCCCGCGCGGTGTCCGCGCCGAAGATGGCCTCGTAGTACTTCGGGTGGCGGTACCAGTCCTCTGCCTGCTTTCGGGTCCGGCTCATCCGTGGTGGACGAAGGAGATCGCCAGCATCACCGCCAGCCCGCCCACCAGGCAGATCACATTGGCGAGCCGCTTGTCCTTCCCGTGGCGGTTGACGTGCGGCAACAGGTCGGAGACTGCGATGTAGAGGAAGCTGCCGGCGGAGAAGGCCAGCGCCACTGGGCTGAAGCGCTCGAAGGTGACCAGGTGCGCCAACCCGAGGTACGCGACGGCACCCGCGGGGACCAACAGCCCGAACAGCGCCGCGAACCACAACACTGCGGGCGCCGACCGGCCCTCGGACTTGAACAGCGCCGCCAGCGAGAGCGACGAGGGGACCTTGTGCGCGAGGATGGCGATGAACGCGGTCAACCCCACGCCTTCGACCACGGACGAACCGAGCGCCACGCCGTCGAACAGCGTATGCACGCTCATCCCGAAGAACGCCGCCAGGCCCATCCCGCCGCGGCGGTGGGTGTGCTCGGCGCAGTCCGGCGGCTCCTCGCAGACGTGGGCGATGACGAAGCGCTCGATCAGGAACAGGAACACGAAACCGGCGGGGACGAACGACAGCGCCTTCGGACCGGCGCCCTCGTAGGCCTCGGGCAGCATGTGGAAGAAGGCGGCCCCGAACATCACGCCGGCGGCGAAGGCGAGGAAGGTCACCAGCCGGGTCCGCGGCGCGCGCAGCGGCACCGCCGCGCCCGCGAGCGCACCGGCGACGATGAGGACGGAGTAGACCGCGAGTTGACCGAGCGAGGTGGACATCCGGGCGGCGCACCCTGCCACGTTCGCCGGGCGCTGGACAGGGACTGATCAGCGCGATGCGCGAAGCGGCGGGACCAGCACGCCCGGGTTGAGGATGCCCTTCGGGTCGACCTGCGCCTTCATGGCCCTGAGCGCTCGGGCGAAGGGCTCAGGGCGCTCCCGGTCGTAGCCGTCGCGGTGGCGCCGGCCCACGGCGTGGTGGTGGGTGATGGTCCCGCCGAGCGCCAGCACCGCGTCGCTGGCCGCGGCCTTGAGCTCCGCCCACTGCGCCAGCTCCTCGCCGCGGCGGCCCGGCGCCACGAAGGTGTAGTAGGGCGCAAGACCGTCCGGGTACGCGTGGGTGATGCGGCAGGTGAGGAGCCCACCGCCGCACACCCGCTCCAGCGCCTCCAGCATCCGCGCGCAGATGCCCGCGTGGAGCGCGTCGAAGCGGTCCCAGGTGCAGGCGGTCTCGAAGGTGTCGGCGATCACCCCGAGCGCCACCAGCGCGTTGAGGAGGTAGGGGCCTTCGAAGAAGGCGTTCCGCCAGGTTCCGGCGGGATCGTCGCCCGGCGCATCGCGCGTTCCCTCTCCGGTGCGGATCCGCACGCCGTCGGGCGTCTGGCCGCCGTGGGCCCGGGCCAGCTCCAGCGCGCGGGCGATCCACGCGTCGCGCGGCCCGTCCGCGGACTCGAAGCCGAGCAGGAGCACCGCGCTGCCGTCGTCGACCACCTGATTGAGGAACGCCTCCTGCGGATCGAGCACCCGGCAGTTGGCGGGGTAAAGGTTCGCCTGGACGATGTCCCTGAGCGCCGCGATCGCCGCGTCGAAGTCCTGGAAACGGACGCTGGCGGAGGCCCGCCAGGTGGGGCGCTGCTGCACGCGCACCCAGGCCTCGGTGATGACCCCGAGGATCCCCTCACTGCCCAGCACCAGCCGATCCGGCGACGGGCCCGCACCGGACGCCGGCAGCCGCCGGGACGCCCAGAGTCCCGTCGGCGTCACCATCCGGATCGACTCCACGAGATCGTCGATGTGCGTGGCGAGCGTGGCGAAGTGACCTCCCGCCCGCGTGGCGATCCACCCGCCTAGAGACGAGAACTCGAAGGACTGGGGGAAGTGCCGCAGCGTGAGCCCGTACGGCTGGAGCTGCGCCTCGAGCGACGGGCCCATCACCCCCGCCTGGATCCGCGCCGCGCGGGAGACCGGATCGACCTCCAGCACGCGATCGAGGTGGCCGAGATCCAGCGAGAGCGCGCCTGCGTATCCGCCGTCCTGCTCCAGATCCGGCTCCACGCCGCCCACCACGCTGGTGCCCCCGCCGAAGGGGATCACCGCCACGTCCGCGCGCTCGGCCCACTCGAGCGTCGCGACGATCTCCGCCTCGTCGTGCGGCGTGGCGACGAGGTCCGGTGCGTGGGCGAAGTCGCCGCGGAAGGCGCGGACGAGATCGGGGTAGCCGCGCCCGTAAGTGTGGCGCAGCCGCGCCTCGCGATCGTCCGAACAGAACGCCGCCAGCGCCGCCGGGACCGCGCATCGGGGAGCTGGGACGCGCGCCGCTTCGATGCGCGGCAGCGGCTCCGGCGTCAGCGTCACCCCCAGCGCACGGCTCACCCGCCGGGCGATCCTCTCCAGCGCCTCGGGCCCAGGCTCCCGGTCCTGCCAGCCCCAGGCCCAGTGGCTGCGCCGGCGCGTAGTGTTGGATGGCGGCAGGCTCAGCGGGACGCCTCCTCCGAGAATGGGACCTCGTCGATGTAGCGCTCCTCGAGGTCCTCCACGGTCAGCACCAGTTTGCGCACGCTCTTGTCGAAGCGCGGGTGGCCGAGGATCGCCCACACCCGGGTGCCGGGCACCATCAGCTCGCGGCGCGGCAGGCCGGGTGGGACCTCGACGATGGCGTCCAATCCGTCACCCACGTCCACGTCGATCAGATAGCGCCCCTGGCCGAGGTCTTTGGCGATCGCGATGTTGTCGAGCACGTAGGTGTCGCCCCGAAAGCGCCACTTCACGTCTTTGATCGTCCAGTACAGCGTGGTGTCGGTGATCTGCAGCGGGTTCCACTTCGCCTTCTGGGCGATCTTGGGTGGCGAGCGGAGCCGCACGGCGAAGCCGGAGCGCTGGAAGTTCTCCCGCCATCCGGGCGGGAGCTTCTCCTCGGTCGACGTGCCACCGTCGCACACCAGGACGAGATCGCCCTTCTCCGCCTCGAACCGCTCGCGCCGGAAAATCCCGAAGCCCTTCGCGCGGAAGCGGTAGGTCCGGCGCCTGCCCTTCACCTCGTAGACCGTCCAGGTCTCGCCCTCGTCCAGCGCGTTCTCGCCTTCGACGTGGATCTGTTCCCTGCGGGTGACCACGCCCCAATCCGACGGCCACTCCGGGACCCCGGCCGCGTGGTTCTCGTGCGGCCGCGAAGGATCGGCTTCGAGCCGGCAGCGCCATGCCACCTCCGAGTCCGCGGTCTTCCGCCAGTCCTCCTCCCACGACCGGCGCACCCGGTTGAACTCCTCCTCCTCCGCGCGCGCTCTGGCGCTGGTGGGGATCAACGCATCGCGCTGCTCCACCAGGGCCTTGAGCGCGGCGATGCTCGCGTCGAGCTCCTCGCCGCGGACGATTTTTGCCAGCAGGCGATCGCGTGCTTCATCGAGCTCGGGCGTCTTCTGGACCCGCCTCCCCGCCCACGCTGTGCAGGACAGGCACACGGCCACCAGCACTGCGATGCGCGTGCGGTCAGTCATCGATCGGCAACCTCAGCGCGACCTGCGCGCGCCGCTGTTCGTGCAAAGACGGCGAGGCCTCCTCCAGAAGCGCGTCGTACCGGCGCGCCTGGGCCCAGTCCCCGACCTCCAGCGCCAGCGCCTCCAGCTCCCAGAGCGCTTCTTCGGGCGGCGAGGTCCCCGCCTCCAGGCACGCGCCCAGCACGCGGCGCGCCTCGTCGACCTGCCACGCATCCGCATAGATGCGGCCCACCCGGCACAGATCCCACCGCTGAGTGGAGCTGAGCTGCGCGAGCTCCCGTTCGGCCTTCGCCTTCCCTTCCGCGCGCTCGCGTTCGCGCCGGGCAATCTCCTCGAGGCTGGACTTCACCGAAGCGAGCGCTGGTGCGTCCGGATACCGGGCGAGGAAAGCCTCTCCATGCTTCAGCGCCGCGTCGAACCGGCGGATCTGCACCTCCACGCCAATCGCGTTGGCACGCAGGCTGGCGGCGAGGGTTTTCACCGCCGGATCCCCGGATCGTTCGAGCTCATCCGCGGTCTCGCAGAGCACGCGGATCTGTTCGTTGTACCGGCGCTGGCTGCGCAGCAGCTCTGCGTAGCGGAAGACCAGCGACTGCTTCTCCATCGGCGTCTTCGCCTTCGACCACGCGTCGACGAGCCGGAGCCGTTCGGCCTCGCGTTCGGCGGCGGCCCGCTCGTCGATCTCCCGGAGCAATTGCTCGACGCGCGCCAGCTCGGCGGAGGCGTAGGGGAATGACGGATCCGCGCGGACCGCCTCCTTGAGGAAGGCGCGCTTGAGCGGCGCGTCCTTCGCCTCGGCGGCCTCGCCCAACAGCTCGACGGGACGCAGCGAACGCAGGTGGGGCCGGGTCCGGCGCGCGAAGCGCTGCACCACGTTCGGCTCCAGCTTCGCGGACCGCAGCAGCTCGCGGGTGATCTGATCCTGCAGCGTCAAAAAGTCGCCCACATCGCCATCCACCTTGGCGCTGCCGGTGACCACGCCCGTCTCCACGTCCACGAAGCGGGCGGTGAGGCGGATGCGGCGGCCCACCCGCTGGTACGCGCCCACCGTCATCAAATCCGCGCCGATCAGCCTGCCCAGCCGGACCGTAGCGAGCGCGTCGCGATCCAGCTCCGTTGTCTGGAGCTTCTGTTCGTCGATGACCCGGTCTATCTCCGCGCGCTCCACCACCCGGACGCCCGGGACGCCGCGCAAGTCGCTGGTCACCGTCTCGCGGATCCCGTCCCCCACCGGCGTCTGCGCGCCGGACAGGTCGCGAAACGGCATCACCGCGATCGCGATGGGGGCCTTCCCGGCCAGCGCGGGAACGGCCCAGAGCGCGCCGAGGACCGACAGGAGCCGAAGGTGCGAGCGCATGCGCCCATCGAGCATACCCGCGCCGCCCGCCCGAGCGATGCGGTGCGGCCCTTCGCGCCCTACGCCGGGGAGCGCCGGGGGGCGGGCTTCGTCTGGCCGGCGCCGTCCAGCTTCAGCTTCTTCGCCTTGCGGGCCAGCGTGTTGCGGTCGACCCCGAGGAACTTCGCCGCCTCGCCGAGCTGCCCGTGGTGGCGCTGGAGAGCCTGACGCAGCACAGCGCGGTCCACCTGCTCCTGGAGGACCTTGTAGAGGTCCGGGACCTTGCGGCCGTGGAGCTGATCGAAGAACGCCCCCAGGCGCAAATAAAGGAGCTCTTCGAGCGGCAGCTTCAGCGGATCCATGTTCGACCGGCCCCCGGAAGGAGCGCGGGTTTAGTGGGGACGGGGCCGGCCGATCAAGTGTGGTGGCGAGCAGGAACGGGTGACCCCGGGGCGCATGTCTGCTAGATGCTCGCGCCGGTGACCGCGGACAAACGCAAGATCCTCCTCATCGACGACAGCGAGATCACGCTGGCGATGGAGAAGGCCGTGCTCGAGGCGCGTGGCTACGACGTGCGGGCGACGTCCACGCTGATGGAGTTCGAGAAGACGCTGCAGGCGTGGAAGCCGGACCTGATCCTCACCGACATCCACATGCCCGAAGCCAAAGGCACCGACATCTGCCGCACCCTGAAGAACGAGTACGGGACGCAGGACATCCCGATCGTCCTGTTCTCCAGCCTCCCGGATGACGAGCTCACGCGGCTGGCCGAACAGGTCGGGGCCGACGGCTCGCTCTCGAAGGCCAACGGCCTCGAAGCGATGGGCGAGAAGGTCGACGAGCTCGTCCAGAGCATCCTCTGGTGACGTCCCGCAATAGGCTGATCCCGGTGGCGGCGATCCTGGCGGCGGCCGGATCCGTGGCGTGCGCGCTCGCGGTGGTGCGGGGAAGCGACGCGCTCCGGGAGCGGCCGCCCGCGCACGTGGCCCTGTTCGTCACCGCGGATCTGCGCGGGTACCTCGCGCCGTGCGGGTGCAGCGAGAACATGCGCGGAGGCATCGCCCGCGCGGCGGAACAGATCGCCCTCGCCCGGCGGGACGGCCTGCCCACCCTGTACGCCGACTCGGGCGATTCGCTCTTCCACGCGGCCACCGTCCCGCCCGAAGCCGTCCCGCAGGAGGAGCGCAAGGCGAAGGCGATCGCCGAAGCGATGAAGCAGATGGGCCTCGTCGCGCGGACGAGCGGCGAACGCGACGACGCGCGCGGCGCCGCCTTCCGCGAAGGACTCGGGCTGCCCGGCCTGGCGCCGGGCGAGGCGAAGGTGGTGGAGGCCAATGGCCGCGCCATCGGGTTCGCCGCCGGCAACGACGCGGACACGCTGCGCCAGGCGGCCCGGGTCGCGCGGAAGGACGGCGCCGAATTCGTGGTCGGCCTGTTCCATGGCACCGCGAGGGCCGCGCAGCAGGCGGCGCAGACGTCCGAACCTCCACTCGGCGCGGACGCGATCGTCGTCTCCCACGCAGAGAGCGATCTCGACGGGGAGACCAACAAGCTGCTGCGCGGGTCGATCCCGGTGATGCAGCCGCAGAACAAAGGCCGCTCGCTGTTGCGGATCGACGTCTGGTTCGGCCCGCGGGCCGGCCCGTTCGAGCTGCTCGCCACCCAGCAGGACGCGCAACGGCAACTGGACGCGCTGGACGAGCGCATCGCGCTGCTCGACAAGCAGATCAACCTGCCCGGGCTGGACGAGCCCGCAAAGCAGCTCCGCCGGCAGAAGCTGGCCGAACTCACCCGGCGCCGCGAGACCCTGGCCACGCAGCGCGCGCCGAGCGGGGAAGGCAGAAACGCGTTGAGCGTGCGCTTCATCCCCCTGGAGGCCAGCCTCCCCGCCGATCGCGGCGTGGAAGCGGTGCTCCAGCGCTACGACAAGGACGTGGGCCTGCTGAACCTCGCGTGGGCGAAGGCGCACGGCCACGATTGTCCCGCGCCCGAGGCGAACCAGGCCGCCTTCGTGGGAAACGCGCGCTGCCGGGACTGCCACGAGGAGGCGTTTCCGATCTGGGAAGCCTCGAAGCACGCGCACGCGTACGCCACGCTGGAGGACAAGTCGAAGCAGTACCACCTCGACTGCATCGCCTGTCACGTCACCGGCTGGCAACGGCCGGGGGGCGTGTGCCGCATCGACAAGGTGGACGAGCGCAAGGGCGTCGGCTGCGAGAGCTGCCACGGCCCGGGATCGCTCCACGCCGAAGATCCGTCCGACGACAACATCTCAAAGGGCAACACCCCACAGACCTGCACGGGCTGCCACGATCCGGAGAACTCGCCGCACTTCGACTTCGACGCGTACGTGCGCCTCATCACCGGCCCCGGACACGGAAACAGCAGGTAGTGGCTGGTGAGTGGTGAGTGGACGAGGCCGGCATGATTTCGCTGGACGGTTGTTTGACCGGATCGGAAACCCGCTCGTACATTCCGAACGACTTTCCGAATGCTCCTCGCCACGCTGAGTCTGCTGGTGCCGCTCGCGGCGACACCTGCGGCGGATCTGCCGATGCCGCCTCCGCCGCCCGGGATGAAGCTCATCGAGCGCACCGACGATGCGCTGCCCATGCCGCCTCCTCCGGCAGGGATGCACCCCCTGTCGAAGGACGATGTGGCCGCGCTCGCAGGCTTCGCCGAAGACGAGGCCCCCGAAGCGTCCGAGGAGATCGACGAGGCCTCTGCCGATCTCGAGGCGCTCCGCGCCGTGGAGGAGTACGCGTTCGATCCCTCCGCCGGACAGAACGCGCTCTACCTCCAGAGCGCACAGGAGCTGGGCCCTGCCCACCCGTTGCGCCTGCGGCTGGAGGACGTGCTCAACGACACCGATCTGCGCGAGGACGCCCCCAACGAGATCGCTCAGGTCACCGACCTGCTCGCCTTCGACGTCCGCCAGGTCCAGGACCGCTACGACATCCCGGTGGAGATGCAGCCTTTGGTTGCGGACTACATCCGCTTCTTCCAGGGGCCCGGCCGGCGCTGGTTCCGCAAGTGGATGTCCCGCTCCACCCGCTACATCCCGGTGATGCAGCCCATCCTGGAAGAGGCCGGCGTCCCCAGGGACACCGTGTACCTGGCGATGATCGAGAGCGGGTTCTCCGCGCAGGCGTATTCGTGGGCGCGCGCCGCCGGGCCGTGGCAGTTCATCGCCGGCACCGGACGCGAGTTCGGGCTGAAGGAGAACTTCTGGGTCGACGAGCGCCGCGATCCGATCAAGTCCACCCGCGCCGCCGCCCGCTACCTCAAGCAGCTCTACGACCAATTAGGGCACTGGCACCTGGCGTGGGCCGGCTACAACACCGGCGCGGCCCGGGTGAAGCGCCTGTGCGAACGCCGGCACACGCGCAGCTTCTGGGAGATCTCCGAGGGCCGGGGCCTCGCCAAAGAGACCCGCCACTACGTCCCCAAGCTGATCGCCGCCGCGCTCATCGCCAAGAACCCGGCCGCGTTCGGCTTCCGCGACGAGGAGTTCGATTTCCAGCCGCCGCTCGAGTTCGACGTGGTGCCCATCCCGGATCTCACCGATCTGTCGGTCATCGCCCGCGCCGCCGGCGTGTCCGAACAGGAGATCCGCGAGCTCAACCCCGAGCTCAAGCGCTGGTGCACGCCGCCCGCGACGGAGGACAAGCCCTACCTGCTCCGGCTCCCCAAAGGCACTGCGGACCGCTTCGCCGCCAACTTCGAGAAGATCCCGAAGCATGAGCGGATGCACTACGTGGAGCATCACGTGAAGCGCGGCGACACGCTCTCGGCGATCGCCCGCCGCTACGGTTCGGAGGTCGAACCGATCATGCGGTTCAACAAGCTGCGATCGGCGCGCGCGCTGCAGATCAACCAGACGTTGATCATCCCGGTGCCACAGAGCCACGCCCGCACCGCCCGCAGAGAGCCGTCGGCCACCCCGCCCAGCGCCGCGCCCCGCTCCAGGCCGCCGCTCAAGTCCGAGGTGATCGCCGGCAAGACGCGCATCACCTACGGCGTGCAGAGCGGCGACACGCTGTGGGGCATCTGCCAGCGCTTCAACTGCTCGGTCGACAACCTCCGGAAGTGGAACCACCTGCCCCGCAGGGGCCGTCGGCTCCAGCCGGGCACGGTGCTGGCGATCTGGACCGACCGCGACGTCCACGCGTCGGGGCCGGCCCACACTTCCGCCCCCGCTCGCGCCGACAGCGCCGCCGCCACCGCCAGCGTGCACGCCCTGGCGCCCGGCGAGACGCTCTGGTCGGTCTCCCGGAAATACGGCGTGTCGGTGGACGACCTGAAGAAGTGGAACGGGATCTCCGACCACCGCGCCCTGCGCGTGGGGCAGCGTCTGCGCGTCGTGGCGCAGTGATGGTCCCGGCGGCCGTTCGTGCGGATTGATCCGTTTTCGCGGGTGCGGGACCGTATGCGTGAGGCCGGGTCCGGGAGGAACGCATGACGCGCCTTCGCACCTACATCACCGTGGCGGCAGCCTTCGGGCTGATTTCCGCGTGCGGCAAGCCGCTGGAGACCAAAGAGGAGTTCGAGGCTGCGGCCGCCAACGCCGCGGTCCCCACCACCGCCGCGCGGACCACGGGCGCGCTGATGCACCTGTACGCCTCGAACATCGAGATGCCCGAGCAGCTCCCCCAGCCGTTCATCACCGTGCGGGGCGTGGAGGGGGGCGAGGCGACGTTGAGCGTCAACCCGGTGGGGCTGGTGGTCGGCCTTGCGGGCCGGGGCGTCCTCTTCGACGTGGAGTACGACGGCTACTCGGTGGACGGGGTGAACTACCTGGACGGCAAGGTCTCGGTGCTCGCCAACTTCGAGTACACCGCGGAAGAGGGTGAAGATCCCAACCTCGACTTCCAGGTCGCCTTCGTCGGCAGGTTGGAGCTCGGCGGCGCCATCCGCGACGAGGCGCGCGTGAACCTGACGCTCAAGTCCAACCTCGACGAGCTGATGACGCGCGACCACACCACCCGGCTGAGGATCAACGGCAAGGTCACCGCCTCGCAGGTGGAGTTCGAGTACGCGGACGAGGACGTGGAGATCGACTGGGCGGCGCAGGCCGCGTCCGCACGCGATGGCTCGTGACGTCCATCATTGCGCAAGCGTCTTGACCGCCCTATCGGAAGGGGCATGGACGCGACCTCTCCTTCCTCCGAGCTGCCGCCGTTCCTCGCCCGATTCCTCCCCTCCTTCCTCGTCGACCGCAGCCTCTTCGGCATCGAAGCCTGGCAGTGGCTGGCGCTGGTGCTGGTCATCGTCGTGGCGATCGCGCTCGGCGTGCTCGTCGAGCGCGGGCTTCTGGGCGTGTTCGGCCGCGCGGCGCGCCTGACGAAGGTCACCTGGGACGACAAGGTCGTCGGCGCGGCGCACCGGACGCTGAGATTCGTGGCCTTAGCCGCGCTGCTCGGCGCCGGTACGAGGTGGATCCTTCTGCCCCACGGCGCCCAGCACCTCGCGGACATCGCCTGCACCTGGTTGGTGATCTACGGCGTGGCGCGCTTTCTCTTGCGCCTGTACGCCATCGTGGGCGACTCGGTCGTGCAGGCGGCTACCGACAACGGCGCGCCGCCGCCCCGGCTCCGCGGCCTGCGCACGCAGGTCACCGTGTTGAGGCGCGTGGCCGAGGTCGCCACCGTGGTGGTCGCCTTCGCGCTGGCGCTGATCCAGTTCGATCTCGTGCGCAGCGTGGGCGTCTCGCTGTTGGCCTCCGCAGGCATCGCGGGCCTCGTGATCGGCCTCGCTGCGCAGAAGACGCTCTCCAACCTCCTGGCGGGGATCCAGATCTCCATCACCCAGCCGGTGCGGATCGGCGACGTGGTGGTCATCGAGAACGAGTGGGGGTGGATCGAGGAGATCACCCTCTCCTACGTCGTCGTGAAGGTCTGGGATCTGCGGCGGCTCGTGATCCCCATCAACCAGCTTTTGGAGAAGCCGTTCCAGAACTGGTCACGCCTGGGCACGGAACTCCTGGGCACGGTGGAGGTCCGCGCGGACTACACGGTGGACGTGGAGGCGGTGCGCGCGGAGCTCAGGCGCATCCTCGAGAACGAAGGCCAATCGCTGTGGGACGGGCGCGCGCAGGGCGTGCAGATGACGGACGCCGGCGACCGCGTGGTGGTGGTCCGCGCCCTGGTCAGCGCGGCGGACTCGGGCAAGCTGTGGGACCTTCGCTGCCTCGTCCGGGAGAAACTGGTGGCCTTTCTGGCGCGGAACCCCCGGTGGCTGCCGGTCAACCGGAACCAGACCCGGGTGCAGGAAACGGACGAGGTCAAAGGCTTCGTGCCGCCGTGAGCCTTCAGTAGTGCCACGGGAACTTCGACCAGTCCGGCCGGCGCTTCTGCAGAAACGCGTCGCGCCCCTCCACCGCCTCGTCCGTGCCGTACGCCAGCCGCGTGGCCTCGCCGGCGAAGAGCTGTTGCCCCACCAGCCCGTCGTCGATGGCGTTGAAGGCGTACTTGAGCATCCGCTGCGCCGTCGGGCTCTTGCCGCAGATCTCCTTCGCCCACTGCAGCGCCTGATGCTCGAGCTCGGCGTGCGGATAGACGGCGTTCACCATCCCCATCCGGTACGCGTCCTCCGCGGAGTACTCGCGGCCGAGGAAGAAGATCTCCCGCGCGAACTTCTGGCCCACTTGCCGCGCCAGGTACGCGGAGCCGAAGCCACCGTCGAAGCTGGCCACGTCCGCGTCTGTCTGCTTGAAGCGCGCGTGCTCGCGGCTGGCGATGGTCAGATCTGCCACCACGTGCAGGCTGTGGCCTCCGCCGGCGGCCCAGCCCGGCACGACGCACAGCACCACCTTGGGCATGAAGCGGATGAGGCGCTGCACCTCGAGGATGTGCAGCCGCCCGGTGCGCGCGGGGTCGATCGTCTCCGCGGTCTCGCCTTCGGCGTAGCGGTAGCCGTCCCGGCCGCGGATCCGCTGATCGCCGCCGGAACAGAACGCCCAGCCGCCGTCCTTCGGCGAGGGGCCGTTGCCGGTGAGGATGACGCAGCCGATGTCCGGGCTCATCCGCGCGTGGTCCAGCGCGCGGTAGAGCTCGTCCACCGTCTTCGGGCGAAAGGCGTTGCGCACGTCGGGGCGGTTGAAGGCCACCCGCACCGCGCCCACCTCTCTGGCGCGGTGGTAGGTGATGTCGCTGAACGAGAAGCCGGGCACCTCTTCCCAGGCAGCCGGGTCGAAGATCTCGGAGACCTTGTCCATGGGCGGCCTTCTATGCCGCGCGGGACGGCCCGTCAGCCGCGGAGTGCGCGGACCTGCGCCCTACGGATTCGCGGCGTCCGCGCCGGCGTACACCCGGGCGGGCGGCGAGGGCGGCCGGTCGATGTCCTGGGCGTTCAGCTTCTTCGCCGCCTCGAGGTAGCGCTCGAGCCTGAGCCGCTTGAGCTCGCGCTTCGAGGCGCCCAGCGGCTTTTGGAACTTCGTCTCCCCCGACGGCGACTCGATCACCTTTGCCCCGTCGCAGAAAAGGAACGTGGTGACGCCGTCCTCGCCGGTGAAGGCGTAGTAGAGCTCGGCGGCGCCCACCTTCGGCCGCGGCGAGCAGAGCGTCCCGGCGTCTGCCTTGCGGACCGGCTGCTGCACCCGCCACCGTTCCAGCCGCTCGCGGTAGGCGAGCCACTCGCGCAAGTCCTTCGCGCTCGCCACCCGCTGCCGCGCCTCGCTCACGTACTCCAGCCCGCTGCGCACCAGCCGGGGAAATCCGCGCGATTCGGCAAACGAGCAGCGCTTGAGCGCGTTGAGGTTCGCCTCGTGCACGTCCAACACCTTCGGCAGCACGTGGGCGCCCTCCTCCAGGAGCTCCAGCTTCGCTGGCGGCCAGTCGTCGTCCCGCGTGCCCTCGGTGTGCTCCAGCCAGTCCGCCAACAGCCCGTTCACCGAGACCAGCTCCTCCTCCAGCCAGCGCTGCTCGGCGTCGCAGAGGTTCCGGTGCGCGCCGACGAAGTCGCGGTAAGTGGCGCGCGCGCGGCCGACGACCACCGTCTCCGCGGCAAGGGGCCGCTCGGGGGTCGTCGCGCAGCCCGTCCCGAGGACGACGCACGCCGTTCCGAACCATCGAATCGCCCGCATCAAACCTGTGCCTCCTCGTGCCTTGTGCGGTGGCGCCAGACGCCGGCCCGACCGCCACGCGAGCGGCGGCGCCCGTCGGGCATCCGTCCATTGGTCGAGGCTAGGACCGCCGGCGCGGGCGCTCTTTGACGCCCATCAGAGGGTCGCCGCTTTGCAGCTGCCGGAGCGCGGGAAGGTTGCGGATCAGATAGCCGGCCGGCTGGGGAGTCACCCAGCCCTGACGGTGCCACTCGGCGATCTTCCGGCTGGTGGATTCCAGTGTGGTGGCAGCGAGCGCAGCGAGATCGCTCCGGCGCAGCTTGAGCGGAATCAGGACGCCGCCGTCGAACTCCTCGCCGGCCCGTTCGGCCAGCCGGACCAGGGCGCCCGCCACCCGCGCCTCCACCGAGGTGGCCGCGCGGTCCTCCACCGCCCGACTCAACCGGAGCACCTGCTGCGCGAGCTCCAGCGCCAGCGCCCGCGTGGCGCGCGCGTCCTTCTCCAGCGCCGAGTCGATCAACGCCACCGGCACGAGGAGCACCCGCGCCATGCGCAGGCTGACCGCATCCGAGCTGTAGGCGGATCCGAGCGTGAAGGCGATCTCCCCCAGCACCTCGCCGGGGAGCGCGATGTCCAGCATCACCTCGCGCTTGTCGCGCGAACGGCACAGCTTCAGCCGTCCCGCCAGCACCAGCCCCAGCGCCGTCGCCGGCTCGCCTTCGCGCCACAGCGGCTCCCCGGGTCCGAGCGAGCGCACCCGGGAGGATGCGGCGATCGTCCGAAGCACCTGCGGCCCCAGGCGCGAGAAGAGCGGCGCGTGCGTCAGCATCTCCCACACGTCCGGGGTTGCGGCAGGGCTGCGCGAACGGGCCGCCAACCTCAGCGCTCCTCGAGCAGGGCCTTGAGCTCGCGGATCCGGCTGGAGATCTGCGCGCGGTCCATCGCCCGGTACGCTTCCGGGAGCAGGTCGCGGCTGGTGCACTCCTGGAGCGCGACCAGGTTCTGCAGCTCGATCTCCAGCGGGTAGTTGGGCGGCACGAAGTCCTGCGCCACCGCGCGGACGTCGTCCGCGGTGACCTTCTCCCGGCCGTCGGCGAGCGCCCGGAACCGTGCGCGCACCAGCATCGCCTCGATGTCCGCGCCGGAGACGTTCGCGCCGCCCGAAGGCAGGAGCGCCGAGAACGACGGCAGGTCCACCTCCACCTTCGTCTTGCGGCAGAGCACGCGGAACAGCTCGTCCCGTTCCTCGTCGCTCTGCGGGTAGAACAGCGCGAGGTGCTCTTCGGCGCGGCCCTGCCGCTTGAGGTCGATCGGCAGAAGGTCCGGCCGGCAGGTGAGCAGAAACCAGATGATCTTCCCGCGGTACTCGGTGTTCCCCATGAACGAGGCGATCGCCGCGAAGACCCGCGAGGAGGTCCCCGAATCGCCCGAGGCGTCACGGTTGCCGAGGAACGCGTCCGCCTCGTCGACGATCACCGCCACCGGCCACAACGCCTTGAGCAGGGAGAAGATCTTCTCCAGGTTCGCCTCGGTGACGCCCTGCCACTGGGAGCGGAAGTTGAGGAACTTCACGCACGGCACGCCGATGTCGCCGGCGAAGCAGGTGGTGAGGAAGGTCTTCCCCGTGCCCACCGGGCCGGAGATGAGGTAGCCCATCGGCAGCACCTCCAGCCGGCCCTTCTTCAGGGCGTTGGCGGCGTTCCGGAGCATCGCCCGCGCCTTGTGGTGCCCGGCCACCGCGTCCAGCGTGTGCGTGGGCTCGATGAACTCCAGCAGCCCGTGGCACTCGGCCTGGATGATCTCCCGCTTGCGCTCCTTCAGCGTCTCCGGGGTGATGCGCACGCCATGCTCCACCGCCTCGGTGATCAACCGGTCGAGGTTGATCCGCGACAGCCCCGCGGTCATCTGCGCCAGCCCCTGCTGCGGCACGTCGGACACGGACTGCAGGCGCCGGCCGTCCAGCTTGGTCCGGATGAACTCCAGCCGCTCCTCCACCCCGGGCAGGCCGATCTCGATGTTCGCCACGTACGGGTTGCGCGAGAGCCGCGGGGAGATGTCCGCCAGGTTCTCGGCGATCAGCACCACCGAGAGGTTCCCGGCGAGGAACTGCGGATCGCTCGCCCACTTCACCAGGGTGGTGATGACGAACCGGTCCTCGGCGGACATGTGGCCCAGATCGCCCGCGGGGGCGAGCGTCTCGGCGAAGTCGAGCACCAGCGCCAGTGAGCGCCCCTCGGACAGCTTGAGTCGCAGAAAGTTCTCCAGCACCTGGAGCGCGCGGCCCGGATCGCGCGGCATCACCTTCGCGAAGTCGGTGCCGTACATCGCGTCGTAGCCGGCGAACACCCGGCTGAGCTCCTTCTGGGTCTCCGGCGTCGCGGCGCGGATCCCGCTGGAGCGGTCGTAGAACAGGACGTGGTCCCGTGCGCCGAAGAGCTCTTCGGCGAGGAAGGTCCGGAGCGGCCCGAAGGTGCGGCCCTCGTCGGTGGTCAGCGGCTGCAGGTCGCGCACCGCCCCGGTGAGCACGAAGGTGCTGACGGTCCGGGTGAGGTACTTCTGCGCGAGCTTCTGCGCCCAGATCGGGAGGTCCGCGATCGGGCTGTTCTTCTTCCGAGGCGACATGCCGTGTTCGTAACACGGCTTTCACGCCATGCTCAGCGACAGTTCGGCTGGCGGACCAGGCGGGCGGAGACCGGCTGCGGCGCAACCGGCGGCTCGGCGGGCAGCTGGAGAGGTACCTCCAGGTCGGCGAAGCACTTCTTCTTGAAGGTGAGCGCGTGCGTGCCGTACGGCACGTCCACCAGCGCCGGCGTCTGCCCCAGGGCGCGGCCGTTGGCGTAGACGTTGGCGCCCACCGGCTCCGAGGTCACGCTGAGGCGGAACGTGAGCGGCGTCAGCTTCACGTTGAGCGTGGTCGGCGTGCCGGGCTGGGCCACCACCTTCTGCGACCAGCTCTCGTACCCCTCCATCCGGACGTCGATCTTCGTGGGGCTGCCCGAGGGGAGCTCGCCGATGTACGGCCCGGACTTCATGCCTGCCTGCTTCACCACCTTGTCATCGAGCCGTACCTCCGCCTCCTCGGGCTCGAAGACGAGGACGAGCTGCACGCTCTGCACGACCCGCTTGAACTTCGGCTCGAGCCGGGTGACCTGGTTCCCCTCCTTCACCTCGACGGTCCCGGTGTACGTCTCCCACCCGTCCGCGGCGATCATCACCGCCGCCGTGCCCGCCTCGACCTGTTCGAGCAGATCGCCCTGCTGCACCTTCTCTGGCGGCAGATCGCGCCCGTTGATGTTCACCCGCGCCTTGCCCGCAAGCTCTTTGGGCAGCTTAATGTAGAGCGCGCCCATCCCCGGCCCGCGGAACATCACCACGCCCACCGCGACCAGGATCAGCACCAGCGCAGCCGCCACGCCGGCGTAGATCTTCATCTTCCCGCCGGTGCCAATCGCCGCGCCGGAGGGGCTGGTGACCTCGGCGGCCTCCTGGGCGCGCGCAGGCGCGGGGCGCGACGGTGCGGTGTTGGTGGCGGTCTTCTCGTCGTCCGCGTCCTCCTCCGGCGCCGGAGCCGGCGCGACCGGGCGCCCCATAGCCGGCATGGCCTGAGAACGCCGCGCGGGTGCCGCGGCCGCGGCGGGCTGCTGCCCGGTGATCCGCTGACCCGGCCGCTGGGACGGCGGCGGCGTGGGCGCCGGCGGCGTATAGACCGTCGGCGCGTTCATCAGCTGTTCGATGTCCGTGCCCGGGGGCAGCCCCTGCGGCGGGCCGACGACGGCGGTAGGCGGGCTGCTCTCCGCCCCAACGGGCTGGGGCGCGGCCGGGGTGAGCGTGGGCGACGTCGCATCGGCCGCGGCCGGTGACCCGCCTTCCTTGAAGTACTCGCTCCCGTCCACCAGCACGGTGGCGCCGCCCTCGTCGTCCTGCGCGTTGGTCGCCATCGGCGCCGCCGCGGTGAGCTTCGGCACCGGCATGCTGGCGAGCGAGGGAGAACGCCTCGGCCCCGCGTCGGCGCCCGCGCCAGGCACAAGCGTCGGCGGCGCGGCCGGCATCCCGGTGCTGCTCGGGCGCGGAGACGACGATTGGACCGCCGGCATCGCCGGGACGCTCGGGCGCGGGGAGGACGCTGGCGCGGTGAGCTGGATGGGCGCAGCCGCCACCGGGGCGCTGCCGATGCCCATCTCCAGCGCGGCCAGCATCCCCTCGGGGGGCTTGATCTCCGCGTACTCCTGCAGCCGGAGCTTCTCGCGCTCCACGTCCTCCGCGAAGGTGGACTTCATGTACTGCATGAGGTCCTTGCGGCTGAAGATGGAGTCGGAGGTGATGAGGAACTTCTGCAGGTCGTCCGCGAGGTCGGAGGCGTACTGGTAGCGGTCCTCCACGTCCTTGGCCAACGCCTTGAGGACGATCTTCTCCAGTCCCTCGGGGATGCGGCGGTTGAAGGTGGACGGCGGCAGCACCTCCGCCTTGCGCACCTTCTCCAGCACGGAGAAGTCCGAGTCGCCCACGAAGAGGCGCTCGCCGGTGAGCATCTCGTAGAGGCAGATGCCGATGGCGAAGATGTCGGAGCGGCGGTCGAGCGGGAGCCCGCGGATCTGCTCCGGGCTCATGTACGCGAACTTGCCCTTGAGGATGCCCGCCTGGGTCTTGGTGGCCTTGCCCGCCGCCTTGGCGATGCCGAAGTCGATGACCTTGACCTCGCCCTCGTACGAGACGAGGACGTTCTGGGGGGAGATGTCGCGGTGGACGATGTTCATCTCCCGCCCCAGGTTGTCCTTCTTGCGGTGGGCGTAATCGAGGCCCTCGCACATCTTCGCCACCGTGTAGCAGGTGAGCGGGATGGGGGCGGGCTCGCCCTTCTTGCGGCAGCGATCGAAGATCGCCCGCATGTCCTTCCCCGCGATGTACTCCATCGCGATGAAGTAGTTGTTGGCGATGTTCCCCAGCTCGTAGACCTGCGCGACGTTGGCGTGGTTCAGCTGAACCGTGATCTTCGCCTCGTCGATGAACATTGTGATGAACTCTTCGTCCTCGGCGATGTTCGGGAGGATCCGCTTGATGGCGACGAGGCGCTCGAAGCCGCCGGCCCCGAACATCTTTCCGCGCCACACTTCGGCCATCCCGCCGATGTTGATGCGGTCGAGCAGCAGATACTTTCCAAAGGGGATCGGATTTCGCTTCGCGGGTACGGTCACGAGGGGATTGTCTCGCCGTGGGGAGCGGCCGGAGCGTACTGATCCGCGCCGAGGTGGGTCAACGGTCCTGCCCGTCCTCCCGGGGCGCGCCGTCCGGTGACGCGGGCGAGTCCGCGGCGGACGCCTCGGGCGGCGGCGGGGCCTCCACCACCGTGGTCTGCACCAGCCCGTCGCGGGTGAAGATCTCCGGGTCGCCGAAGCGCCGCTCCGCGGCAAGGCCGACGAGGGTCAGCCACGCCACCCGGCGATCCCTCGAGGCGCAATAGATGATCGTCCCCGCCTCCAGCCCAGGCGCCTCGCCCACCGGCGCGTCGCAGCCGGTCCGGACCTGCGCCACGAAGTGGTCCGGCCGGCGCCCGCGGACGAGGAACGGCGGCGCGCCCATCCCGCGGAGGATCTCGCCCACCGCGTTCGCGTCCAAGGGCACGCCCTCCGGCCCCACCCGGTCCGAGAGCAACCGCGCCGCCAGGTGCAGCGCCATCGCCGACTGGTCCGCGCTCGAAATGGGGATCCGTTGCGCGCCGAGCACCAGCACGTCCACGAAGAGCACCACCGCCACGAGGATCGGCGGAAGCCGGTAGCCGCGATAGGTCGCGTCCCTGTTGCGCCACACGGCCAGGGCGATGACCACGGCGAGCGCGCCGGTGAGCGCCAGCACCGGGACGGCGAACCAGAGGCGTGGCAGCTCAGTGAGGGCGGAGACCGGGGCGGTGCGCGCGCGCACCCAGTCGGCCACGTCCGTGCCGTACAGCCAGCCCAGAAGGAGCAGGCAGACGGCGTCGAAGGCAATCAGCGCGCGCGAAAGTCTCATCCGGCCAGGGTCCTCGCAGGATCCATTGCCGCGGCGCGGCGGCTGGGGAAGAACGCGCCGAGGAGGGCTGCCAGCACCCCCAGGGCCACGCCGCCCAGCCACAGCCACGGTGGGAAGGAGAAGAAGGTCTCGGGCTTGAACGGGAACGGCGGGAGGTAGCGGCCCGCCAGATGGTCGAGCGCGAGCGACAGCGCGACCGCCGCCACCGTCCCGGCCAGCCCACCCAGAAGCCCCACCGCGCCCGCCTCGCCCAGGATGATCCGCCGGATGTCCGCGCGGGAGGCGCCCACCGCCCGCATCACGCCGATCTCCTTCGCGCGGGCGCGCACCTGGGCGCTGAGCGCGTGGGCGATGTTCACCGCGGCCAACAGGCAGATGAGCACCGAGAGCAACGCCAGCGCGGAGGTGGTGAGCGCCACCGCCGCGCCCGCGGTCTCCGACATCCGGCGCTCGGTGTCGTCGATCTCGAAGCCCATCTCCTTCACCTGCGCCACCACCTTCGGCACTTTCGAAGGGTCGGACAGGCGCAGGGTCACGCCGGTGAAGGTCTGGGCATCCTGTCCGGTGGCGGCGTTGATCCGCATGGCCACCGCCAACGGGATGGTGATCCCCGCGAGCAGCCCGCGGTCCGAGACGCCGACAATCTGCGCCTTCGCCGGCACCGCCGGCCCCGGCGCGGACTGGGCCACGAAGGAGCTGTTGAACACCACCGGGAACTCGAACCCGGCGACCATCTGCGGGGAGAGCTGCGGCAGCCGGCGCGCCGGGGCGAAGCTCTTGTTGTACAGCTCGAGCAGGCGGCTGGAGACGACCGCGGGGATGGGCCGGCCCGCGCCGGGATCGGCGAAGTCGCCCAGCTCCACGTCCTTCTTCACCAGCCCCGGATCCACGCCCACCGCCAGAATCTCCAGCCCCATCCGGATGCGCGATCCGAAGAAGTCGCCGTCGTAGCGGCTGACCGCCGGGACGCGCACGTTCATCTTCCGGTAGACCTCGGTCACCCCGTCCAGATGTAGCAGGCGGTCCACCGTGGCCTGATCGAGCTGGCCGCCGCCGAGGATCGACCCGAGCGAGATCTGCGGCGGCACCACGTCCACCAGCGCCGCGTCCACCGGGAAGACCTTCTCCCGCACCACCTTCGAGATCCCCAGGCCCAGGGCGACGAAGAACACCAGCGCGCCCACCCCCACCGAGACGCCGAACGCGGAGAACAGCGCGCCGCGGCGATCCCGCGACAGGCTCAGGCGCACCAGCCTGGACAGAGCGCCCGGGCTCACCGCGATGCTCCTTCTTCGACCAGCCTGCCCTCGCACAGCCGCAGCACCCGCGCCGCCGCCGCGCTCATCCGCTCTTCGTGGGTCACCGTAAGGACGGTGAGCCCGTCCTGGTTGAGCCCGCGGAAGATGTCGATGATCTCCTGGCCGGTGGCCGCGTCCAGGTTGCCGGTGGGCTCGTCGCAAAAGAGCACCTTCGGGCGGCAGAAGAGCGCGCGGCCGATCGCCACGCGCTGGCGCTCGCCGCCGGACAGCTGCGTGGGCGCGCGGTCACGCTTGCGGCCCAGGCCCACCCGCTCCAGCACCTCCTCCGCGCGCCGGCGCTCTTTGCCGCCCGGCGTGCCGCCGCCGAAGAACGCCGGCAGCATCACGTTCTCCGCCGCGGAGAGGTTGGGGATCAGGTGGAAGGACTGGAAGACGAAGCCCACGTGCTGGTTGCGGAAGCGCGCCAGCGCCGCGTCGGAGAGGCCGCCGAGCGTCACACCGTCCACGATGACCTCGCCCCGGTAGTGCACGTCCAGCCCGCCGAGCACGTGCAGCAGCGTCGACTTGCCGCTGCCGGAGGGGCCGACGATGGCCACGAACTCACCCGGCCCGACAAAGAGGTCCAGACCGTCCAGCACGCGGACCGCGCTGCCGTCGTTGTCGACGTACAACCTGGACAATCCGCGCGCGGTGATCACCGCTTCGTGAACCTCAGCGCCAGGTCCGCCTGGACCGCATTGCCCTTGCGCGAGAGCGCGAGCGTGATGGCCCGGAGATCGTCCGTCGCCTCCAGCCAGCGCACCGCCGACGCCTTGATCGCGAACCCGCCGATACCCCAGGCCTCCGGCGGGAGCGCTTTCACCGACTCGCGGAGCTGATCGAGGTCCACCACCGCCGCCACCGGCGACTTCAAGAGCACGTCTTTCAGTGCCGCGTCCCGGAGCAGCGGCGGGCCGGCCGGCTTCGGCGTGGCGGCGAGCGACGAGATCGTCTGCTCCAGGCGGCCGAGCGGGGACGCGAGCACCACCCGGCCGTCCTTCGCCTGCGCGAAGTGCACGCCCTCGCCGCGCGCGTAACGGGTGACGAAGAACGTCTGACCGTCCTTCTCCAAAGGTTCGATTGTCGCGCCGAACTTCGGGGCGATCGCCGGCAGCTTCGCGAAAACCACGGGGGCCTTCGGCGCGTCCTTCGGCTGCGCGAAGGCGACCAGGTGCACGTACCGGAACGGGTTGGTGCGGCGGACGTCCAGCTCCGGCATCCCCTGCCCCATCGGGATGGTGGGCGACACCGACAGCGAGGCCACCGGCCCGGGCGAAAGGTTCGCCAGCACCTCGTCCCTGACGCTGAAGCCGGCGTCCGCGAACGCGCGCTGCAGGTACGGCCCGGTGAGCACGGGCCAGATGGGCGCCAGCGCCGTCGGATCGCCGCCGAAGCGCGCCACCACGAACGCGTCCGGGGGAAGCTGCCCAGTGAGGTCCGGCCCCTCCTTCGGGTCCAGCGCTTTCAGGGACTCCGGGGTGTCCAGCCACGGCGTGTCGATCCGGACATGGAGCGCGTCTTTGGCCAGCTTAACCGTGGCGGTGAAGGACAACAGGCCCGGGCGCTTCTTCGCCGTCAGGTTCTGCGGGACGAAGAGGTAGAGGTCGCGCTCCGCCGGGAGCCGCGCCAGAGACGCCCCGAGCGCCTCGCTGTGCGCCAGCGACTGTTCTTCGGCGAGCGCCGCGAACGTCCCCAGCTTCGCCGCCGAATCCTTCGCCGCCACAAGGGCGTAGTCCCCGTCCACCCGGACGTAGCCGAGCTCCGGGGAGCCACCCGGTGCGCGGGAGAACGTCACCACCTCGCGCCCGCCGGATGCCGTCTTCGTCTCGACGCCGGCGCCCAGCCGCTGCTGCGCCAGGCGCTTGATGAACGCGCCGAACGCGTCGGCGTCCGCCACCGCCACGGCGGCATAGGAAAGGTTGCCCGGCAAAACCGCCACGCCCAGACCGCGCTCGGGCGCGATGCCCGCCTTCTTCATCGCGTCGCGCGAACGCAGGTCCACGCCGACCTCGCGCATCAGCGCGTTGGCGAACGCGTGCGCGTCCGGAAAGCCCTGCAGCTGCGCCGCGAACGACGCCAACTTCATGTTCTCCAGCTGCGCGAGGCGTTCGCCCAAAACGCCCAGATCCGGCACCACGCCCGCTGCCTCGACGTCCGTCGGCAGCCAGCGCGTCACCTGCGCGGCACCCTGGGTCTTCTTCCCGCCGCACTTCGAGCAGGCGGCGGCGGCGACCACCAGGAGCGCGGCGAAAAGGAGCAGGGCAGGGCTTCGGCGCATCACGGGCGAGACTGTCGGAGATGGCGCAGCGGGGCAACCTCCGAGATGGGCGGCCGGACCTAGAAGGCGAACGGGTACGTCTCCGGCGGCTCGCCGGTCTCCCAGCGCGGGGTGACCTCCAGAGGCTCCAGCGCGTGGGAGAGGTCGACGTGGATCACCCCGTCGAACTGCGCGGGGAGCTCGCACTCGAAGTAGTGGCTCAGCCGTTCGGTGCCCGGGCGGTAGACCACGCCGATCATCCGCTCCAGCCGTTCGTCACGGAGCCAGACCACGGCTTCGTTCGGATCGCGCAGCGGGAGGAAGAACCGGTCCACGCCGGTCTCATGCAGGAGCCACTCATAGCTGCCGTGGAGCGCGCGCCGCAGCCGCTTGCGTTCGGCGGGCGCGTCCCAGTCGGAGGCGGCGGTGACCTCGCCGGCGAAGGTGGTGAGCCCGAGGAGGTACGCCGCGTCCTGGTACTCCTCGCGCACCAGCTGCCCCACGCTCC
>JADGHL010000024.1 GCA_019686135.1 Myxococcaceae bacterium
TGGTCCCTTCGATGAAGCGGGGCATGAAGCTTTCCTACTCCAGGGTCAGGGGGGTGGGTACTTATCGGCGCCGCCGGGGCCGGGGGCGCGCGGACCGGGCCGCGAGCTGGCGCGGCGTCGCCCCTTCGGTGAGCGGGATCTGTTCGACGACCTCGAGCTGATAGCTCTCGAGCCCGACGATCTTCTTGGGGTTGTCGGTCAGAAGCCGCAACCGGCGCAGCCCGAGATCCCGGAGGATCTGCGCGCCGATGCCGAACTCGCGCAGCCGGCCGCGGTCCTCGCCCGGGCGGCGCTCCTGGTCCTGCGCCCGGTGGGTGCACTCGAGCCGTCCGGCGCCGGGGACGTCCTTCTGCAGGTAGACGATCACGCCCCGCCCGGCCTCGCGGATCTTCCGCATCGCCTGGTCGAGCTGGCTCCCGCACTCACACTCCTTCGAGCGGAGCAGATCGCCCGCGAGGCAGGCGCGGTGGACCCGGGTGAGCACGGGCGCCGTCCCGTCGACCTGGCCCATCACCAGCGCCACGTGCACCGCCGGATCGACGTCGCTCTGGTACGCGATCGCCCGGAACCCGCCGCCGCCGAAGCGCGCGTCGACGCTCTCGCTCACCCGCCTCACCAGGCGGTCGTGCTGCAGCCGGTACCGGATGATGTCGGCCACCGAGAGCAGCGTGAGCCCGTGCTTCGCCGCAAACCGCTGGAGTTGCGGCCGGCGGGCCATGGTGCCGTCCGGGTTCATCACCTCGCAGATCACCCCGGACGGATCGAGCCCCGCCATCCGGGCGAGGTCGACCGACCCTTCGGTCTGCCCCGACCGGACGAGCACGCCGCCGTCCCGCGCGCGGAGCGGAAAGACGTGGCCGGGCCGCACGAGGTCGCCGGGCTTTGCGTCCTTTGCCACCGCCACCTGGATCGTCCGGGCGCGATCCGCCGCGGAGATCCCGGTGGTCACGCCGGTCGCCGCTTCGATCGACACGGTGAACGCGGTGCCCAGCGGCGAGGTGTTCTCGCTCACCATCATCGGCAGGTTCAGCTGCCGGATCTTCTCCTCGGTGAGCGACAGGCAGATCAACCCGCGGGCGTGGGTGGCCATGAAGTTGATCGCCTCCGGGGTGACCTTCTCGGCCGCCATCACCAGGTCACCTTCGTTCTCCCGGTCCTCGTCGTCGGTGAGGATCACCATCTTGCCGCGACGGATGTCCGCGAGCGCCCGCTGCACCAGGGCGATGCTGTCGTGCTCTTCGTTGCGCTTCTTCGTGACCACGTCCCTACTCCTTTCCGGGCGCGAAGCCCGCGGACCGCAAAAGTTCCAGCGTCACCCCCGGCCGGGACTGCTTCGACTCAATGGCGTACAACCGCGCGACGTACTTTCCAATCACATCCGCCTCGAGGTTCACCGCGTCGCCGACCTTCTTCTGCGCGAGCGTGGTCCGCTCCTGTGTCTCGGGGATCAGCATCACGCTGAACCGGTCTTCCGCCAGCGTGGCCACCGTCAGGCTGATGCCGTCGATCGTCACCGAGCCCTTCTCGATGACATTCGCGCGCAGGCCCTCCGGCAGCGCGAACCAAAGGTTCAGCGCACCGCCCTTCGGTTCGCGCGCCAGGATCTGCGTGACCGCGTCGACGTGCCCCTGAACGAGGTGCCCGCCCAGCCGGTCGCCGGCCCGGAGAGCGCGTTCAAGGTTCACCCGCACGCCCGCCTTCAAACCACCGAGCGTCGTGACCCTGAGCGTCTCGGGCCCGGCCTGGACACGGAACCAGTCCGCGCCGGCTTCCACGACCGTCAGGCACGTCCCATCCACGGCGATCGACTCGCCCAGCACGAACGGCCCGTCCGCCGGAAGCCGCCGCGCGCGGATCCACACGTCGGTCATCCCACCCGGGACCACCCGTTCGACGACGCCGATGTCCTGCACGAGCCCGGTGAACATGCCTGCGCCGCATATAACGAATCGCCCCCCGGCTGGACAGCGGGAGCGGTCCGCCGCTTCGGGACAGATCCTTTTCGGCCTCCGCGCGTTGAACGCCCGTCCGCTCACTGAGGAGGCCACCCATGCAACGGCTTCTGTCCGGGACGCTTCACGCGTTCGCGCTCACCCTGCTGCTCCCACTGCTGCCGTCCACGGCGTACGCGTCGGCGAACGATCCCGGCGCGATCACCGAGGGATCGATGCGCGCTCTGCGCGACGACGGCGCCCCCATCCCGCTGCCGCTCGAGCACACGGATGTGCAGGCGGAGATCTCCGGCTTCGTCAGCCGCGTCCAGGTGGTGCAGACCTTCCACAACCCATTCCAGGAGCGGATCGAGGCCATCTACGTCCTCCCGCTGCCGGACAAGGGCGCAGTGGACTCGATGACGATGGAGGTCGGCCAGCGCACGGTGCGGGGCGTGATCAAGAACCGCGAAGAGGCGCGGCAGCTCTATGAGGCAGCGAAGAACAGCGGCCGCACCGCCGCGCTGCTCGATCAGGAGCGTCCCAACATCTTCACGCAGTCGGTGGCGAACATCCTGCCGGGCGAGCGGATCACGGTGACCCTCACCTACGTCGCCCCGCTCGAGTACGACCACGGGCAGTACACCTTCAACTTCCCGATGGTGGTGGGACCCCGATACATCCCGGGCACGCCGCTGGGCGGGCAGTCACAGGGCACCGGAACCCACGCGGACACCGACCGCGTGCCGGACGCATCCCGCATCTTTCCGCCGCTGTTGCCCGAGGGCACGCGCAGCGGCCACGACATCAGCCTGACCGTGAAGCTGGACGCGGGCGTGCCGATCCAGAAGATGGAGTGCGTCTCCCACGACGTGGAGATCATCCGGTCGGGGACGCGCAGGGCGGAGGTCCGGCTCAAGCCGTCCGACGCGATCCCCAACAAGGACTTCATCCTCCGCTACGACGTCGCCGGGGATCAGCTCGAGGCCGGCATCCTCACCCACAAGGACGAGCGCGGCGGCTTCTTCACGCTGATGCTCCAGCCCCAGGCGGACTTCCGCACCTCGGAGATCACGCCGAAGGAGATGTTCTTCGTCATCGACCAGTCCTGCTCTCAGAGCGGCCTGCCGATGGAGAAGCAGAAGGGCATCATCTACGAGGCCCTCGATCACATGAACCCGGGGGACACCTTCAACATCGTCAGCTTCAACTCCGGCGTGAATTTCTTCGCGCCGAAGGCGCTGGCGAACACGCCGGAGAACGTGGCGCGCGCGCGCCGCTTCGTCGACGGGCTCCAGGCCAACGGAGGCACCGAGATGCTCCAGGGGGTGCTGGCCTGCCTCGACGCCGAGCGCGATCCCCAGCGGCTGCGGATGGTCCTGTTCCTCAGCGACGGCTACGTGGGCAACGACGAGGAGATCATCCACGCGGTGGAGCAGCACATCGGCAACGCGCGGATGTTCACCTACGGCGTCGGGGCGTCCGTGAACCACTACCTGCTTGACCGGATGGCCGAGGTGGGCCGCGGCGACTACCAGTACGCACGTCCGGACGAGGACACGAAGCAGTCGGTGGCGCGGTTCTACGATCGGATCTCGAAGCCGTACCTCGTGGACATCGAGCTCGACTACGGAGACCTCGGCGTGGAAGAGGTCTACCCGAAGCGGGTGCGGGACCTGTTCGCCTCGCAGCCGATCATCCTCACCGGCCACTACGGCGCGGGGGGCCACGGGAAGTTCACCCTCAAGGGACGGATCGCCGGCAAGCCGTATGTCGAGGAGATCGAGGTCGATCTGCCGAAGGCGGCGCAGCCGGAGAACGAAGCGCTGGCGTCGATGTTCGGCCGCGCGAAGATCGAGCACCTCGCCGGGCTGCAGCACGGGGGTGAGAAGCCCGAGATCGTGAAGGCGATCACCGACACCGCGCTGCGCTTCCGGCTGATGAGCGCGTACACGTCGTTCGTGGCGATCGACGACGTGGTGCGCACCGGCCAGGGCGCGCCCATAAGCGTCCAGCAGCCCGTGCCCACGCCGGAAGGCACCCGGTACGAGGCCTTCGCCGCCACCGGTCCACGCCGCGCCGCCGCACACGGCGCTGCCTGGAGCGGAGTGGCCGCCAGCGCGAGCGTCCCTGCTCCCACCGTGGCGATGCCGCCTCCGCCGCCGGTCCCGTCCCGGAATGCCCGCGCGCCGGCACGGATGATCGCCGCCGAGGCGAAGGAGGTGGATCTGCCGGCGAAGGACGTCGCGCTGGACGTCGACGAGCAGAAGGAGGCGAAGCCAGCGGAGGAGCGCAAGCGCGACAGCGACGTCAAGAAGGTGCGCGCGCTGCGCCTGCAGGTCCGTGAGCTGATCATCCGCGGGCCGATGACCCGAGCCGCCGCACAGCGCCAGCTGCAACAGGCGCTGGAACAGGTGGCGCACAGGCTGGCCGGCAGATTCGAGGCGACCGGCGATCTGACGCTCTCGCTCACCATCGGCGCCGACGGCACGGTGACCGCGATCGCGGTGATCCACGACGGACTGCACGTCGCAGACCTCACCACGGAGCTGCGCGCGGTGCTGAAGACCATCCGGTTCGCCGCGAACCCGTCCGGATCGGTGGTGACGGTGCGGATCAGCGCCGGGTAGCGCCGCCGTGCGATGACAGCACGCGGGGCGGCAGCCTGAGGGCTGACCGCCCCGTTTGCGTATGGCCGGTGCGCTCGGTGAGCGCGGGCGGCTTCCCTCCGGCGCCCCGGACCGGGCCCGTGCCCAGATCGGAGCCCTGGCAGATGCCTGCGCACGAGGGCCTCCACCCGGCTGCCACGACGGAGCGGGCCGTCGGCGAATAGGAGAGACACCGTGCGCCGTCGGGCAATGTCCCCGCGCTTGACGTCGGGCTGGTGCCGCGTGGGATGGCCTCGAGGCTGACTTCGTCGGCGCACGCCGCTTCGTCCGGTCCATGCACTCCTGGCCCACCATCGAAAGCGCTCCGGGGCCCACCCGGACGGATCGCGCGGTGACGCGATGGCCCCCGCAGAACGACTCGGACCGGCAACCCGCGGCAGTGAAGCCGCGAGCGCCGGTCCACGAGCGCCCCCTTGGATGCCCTGCGCAGGTCTACTGGTAGGTGGCGACCAGCGACAGGTTGCTGTACGCCTTGTAGCCGCGGACCATCACGTACCAGGTGCCGGCCACCGGCTGCGCGTTGACGGTCTCGTTGTTGCCGTTGACGTACGGCCTGTAGTCCCAGGTGGAGGTGGTGGGCGCGGCGCCGTACCGCACGTAGAGATCGGCATCGCCAGTGCCGCCGCTGATCTTGAACTGCAGCGCGCTCACCCCCGAGGGCACGGTGAAGGTGTACGTCGTCTGGCTGTTGGTGGCGCCGGAGAGGGTGACCGGGACACCGTTGGACAGGACGTTGGACCCGCCGCCACCGCCACCACCGCCGCCCGAGCCGGTGGTGTACGAGACCACCAGAGTCACGCCGGAATAGGCGGCGTACCCATCCAGCATCACGTACCAGGTGCCGGCCTGCACGTTGGTCACGTTGACGGTCTCGTTGTTGCCGTTGAGGTACGGGCGGTAGTCCCACGTAGAGGTGGTGGGCTTGGCGCCGTAGCGGACGTAGAGGTCGACATCACCCGTGCCGCCAGAGATCTTGAAGGTGAGATTGCTGGCGCCCGACGGAACCGAGATGGAGTAGAAGTTCTGGCTGCCGGTGGAGCCGGAGACGGTCACCGGAACGCCGTTCTGCAGCGTGGTCACCCCGGACGAGGGCGGCGGGTTGGACCCACCACCGCCACCGCTGGAGCCGCCCGGCACACCCACCGCCGTCCATGCCGCGTCGACCGCCGCCGCCGTGGCCGCGTCGTAGAGATCCTCCGCCGCCTGGGTGGTCGCGGTGCGCGCGCCGGCGAAGTTGGTGCTGGAGGTCATGTACGTGGTGAGCGCGCGGTAGAAGATCCGGGTCGCCTTCTCGAAGCCGATCGCCGGGACCTGCACGTTCGTCTTCCCGCGCGGGTGCGTGCCGCCCTTGACCAAAAGCGCATACGCGAGGTTGGCGATGCCCGAGTTCAGGTGCACTCCGCCGTAGTCCTGCGAGCCGGTGTAGCGGGTCGGGTAGTAGTCGTAGGACATTCCGTCCTTCACCGGATCATCCAGGTAGCGCAGAGCGTCGCCCGGGGTGCCCGGCGTGTAGCAGTCCTCGCCGACCATGAAGAAGTTCGCGTTCACCCCGCCCGCGTGCCACGCTTCGGCGGCGGACCCGAGGATGTCGCTCATCGCCTCGTTCAGCGCACCCGGCTCGTTCTGGTAGGCCAGGTTGGCGGTGTGCTCGGTGACCGCGTGGGTCAGCTCATGGGCGGTCACGTCCAGCGCGCCGGCGAGCGAGCTGAACTCCCACCCATCACCGTCGCCGTACACCATCTGCGTCCCGTCCCAGTACGCGTTGCTGTAGTTCTTCGCGTAGTGGACGCTGCTGATCAGCGTGGCGCCGTTGTTGTTGTAGGAGTCGCGGTTGAAGTACGCCTTGTAGAAGTCGTAGGTGATGCCGGTGTTGTCGTAGGCGGCGTTCACCGCCGAGTCGCTCGTCGCCGCGCTGCCCTCGCTCCGCTTGAGCGTGCCGGGCAGGCTGGTCTTGTTGTTCGCGGAGTACACCTTGCGGTTGCGCGCGCTGTGGATGGTGGGGCGCCGGTCGACGATGCTCCCGGTCACCGCGTCCACGTAGACAAAGTCGCGCATCGGCAGATCGCCCATCTGCCCTTCCGCCAGGACCTCCCACGCCAGGTGCATCGCGCTGTCCTGCGTGGAGATCACGTAGACCTTCCGCCCGCCGGAGACGATGACGTCGTGACCGAGCTCGTTCTGCACCGCCGCGCGCGCGTCCTCGACCGTCAGCGACGCCTCGGTGGGCAGGGCGATCCCATCGCGCGCCTCGCCGTTGACCGCGTAGATGGTGCCCGCGGGATTGAGGTGGACGATCAGGTCACCGCCCACCACCGGGAGCCCGTTCTTGGTCTGGCTGTACCGGGCGTGCCGCAGCCCGAGCACGTCACCCTCGAAGCGCTCGAACTTCAGGCTCTGCGCATCGAGCCGGAACACCGGCGCGATGTTGAAGAGCTGCACCTTGAGCGACCCCTGCGCGTCCGCATCCGAGTCCACCTGCGCACTGCCGAGGTCGCCCACCACGAACGCGGGAATCCCATCCCGGTGCAGCCGCTTCACGCGCGCGTTCGGCAGCGCCTTGAGCGCGCGCTGGATGTCGTCCGGCAGAGTGCCGATCTGCTCGTCGGAATCCGTCGCGCTCAGGATCGACGCTTCGTTGTTCCCACATCCGAGGGAAACGGCCAGCAGTGCAGCGAGGGCTACGGAAGCAGCGGTGCGGTTCAAGGCGGTCCTCCAGCCTGAAAAACGACGGCGGACCCATGGGCAAGAGGCGCGCCAGCCCTCAAACCGTTGAAATCATTGATGTCCTACACCGAAATAGCGATTGTCACGCCGCGGCGTCACCGCACCAGCCCGGGCGGCATTTTGTAATGTTTTGCTACAAGTATGACGCTTTCCTTTTATTTTTCGCGGGAGTTGGCCCGTTCGCATCTGACCTGATTCAGGACAGCCAGGCGGGGCGACTGGCCAAGCTCAGGACACCCGTGTTCTGGATGTGAACGGCATCCGATCAGGCTGTCCTGCGTCGATGCAGATTCGCGGGGAGTCCTGCCACAGAAGACGGGCTCAGCGCGCGCGGGCGGCGGAAGGCTCGTCGTCGTCCCGCAACCGCGCACGCAGGAGAAGGTCGCGCCCGAGGTGCTCCACCTCGAGCGCGCTGGCCGTCATGGCCTTTTCCATCTGCGAGATGCCGAGCTCACCCACCCAGGACAGCCCGGAGCGACCGACGACCTTCGGCGCGACGAACAGCAACAGCTCGTCCGCGAGCCGCTCCCGCAACAAGGTGGCGAACACCTCCGCGCCGCCCTCCACCATCACGCTCAAAAGGCCCGCCTTCGCCATCCGCTTCAACAGCGCGCGGAGATCCACCCGGCCCGCCTTCGCACGCAGCGACCACACCTCCACGCCGAGCGCCTCCAACCGGCGCGCTCGCCGCGAGCCCGCCGGCTCCACCGTGGCGACGATCGTCCGGGCCTTCGAGCGGAGGTGGAACACCTTGCGGTCCAGAGGCAGCCGGAGGTGCGAGTCCACCACCACCCGCACCGGATCCCTTGTCTCGACGTCCGGCCCGAGCCGCGTGGTGAGCTGCGGGTCGTCCCGCAGCACCGTGTTCGCCCCGACCAGGATGGCGTCCACGCGGTCGCGCAGCTCGTGCACCCTGCGCCGCGCCTCTTCGCCGGTGACCCAGCGCGAGTCGCCGGTGGCGGTGGCCAGCTTGCCGTCGAGCGTGACCGCGGCCTTCAGCGTGACCCACGGCATCCCGGTCCGGATGTAGCGGAAGAAGGGGCGGTTGAGTGCGTCCGCCTCCGCCTTCAGCACTCCGGTCATCACCTCCACACCGTGGCGCCGCAGCCGGGCGATGCCCTTGCCGTTCACCAGCGGGTTCGGATCCGCCGAAGCGGTGATCACCCGCTTGATGCCCGCCTCGAGAATCGCCTCCGAACACGGGCCGGTGCGGCCCCAGTGATCGCACGGCTCCAGGGTGGTGTAGAGGTCCGCGCCACGCGCTCTGGGGCCGGCGGCCTCGATCGCCACGATCTCCGCGTGGGCGGTGCCGGCGCGGCGGTGGTGGCCGCGGGCGATCACCCGCCCGTTCTTCACGAGGATCGCCCCCACGGTGGGGTTGGGGTGGGTGCGGCCCACGCCCTTCTGCGCCTCCTCCAGCGCGATCCGCATGAAGAACTCCGCCACCGCGCGGTCGAACTCCGCCGCGCGGCGCGCGCGGGGAACCCGTCGCGTGAGCGTGCGCGCCCGTCCGAGCAGCCTCATCCGCCGTTCGACCCCCGGGGCCGGCCGCCCTTGCGCGCACCGGCCGACTGCGCGCGTTCGTCGATCAGTTCCTTCAGCTCGCTCATGAACTCGGAGATGTCCCGGAACGAGCGGTAGACGGAGGCGAACCGCACGTACGCCACCTCGTCCAGATCCTGCAGCGCCTGCATCAGCCGTTCGCCGATCTGCGACGAGGGCACCTCCTTCTCCCCCATCTCCTGGAGCTGGCGTTCGAGGTCGTCGGCGATGTGCTCGAGCTGCTCCATGGAGACCGGCCGCTTCTCGCACGCCTTCTTCAGCCCGGAGAGCAGCTTCTCCCGGTCGTACGCCTCCCGCCGCCCATCCTTCTTCACGATGAGCGGCAAAAGCTCCTCGACCCGCTCATAGGTGGTGAACCGCCGCTGGCACGCGAGGCACTCGCGGCGCCGGCGGATGACGGACCCCTCCTGGGACTCGCGGGAGTCGATGACCTTGTTTTCGGGATCCTGGCAGAAGGGGCAACGCATCGGCTTTTGCGTCCGCTACCTCAGCCTCGAAGCGTAGAGGGGGAACTGCTGGGTGAGCTCCTTCACCCTGCCCTTGACCTTCGCGAGGTGGGCGTCGTCGTTGGCGTGGTCGAGCGCCTCGCCGACGAGCTGGGCGATCCGCTTCATCTCGTCCTCTTTCATCCCGCGCGTGGTCACCGCCGGCGTGCCGACGCGGATGCCGGAGGTCACCATCGGCTTCTCCGGGTCGAAGGGGATCATGTTCTTGTTCACGGTGATCCCCGCCTTGCCCAGAGCCTCTTCGGCGATCTTCCCGGTGAGCCCACGGGGACGCAGGTCGACCAGCATCAGGTGGTTGTCCGTGCCGCCAGAGACGAGCCGCAGGCCCACGGAGTTGAGCGCCTCCGCGAGCGCCTGCGCGTTGGCGACGATCTGCCGCTGGTAGTCCTTGAACGAAGGCTGCAGGGCCTCGTGGAGCGCCACCGCCTTGGCGGCGATGATGTGCATCAGCGGGCCGCCCTGGATGCCAGGGAAGATTTTCGAGTTCACCGCCTTCGCGAACGGCTCCTTGCACATCACCATCCCGCCGCGCGGGCCGCGCAGCGTCTTGTGCGTGGTGGTGGTGACGAACTCGGCCACCGGCACCGGGCTGGGGTGCAGCCCGGCGGCAACGAGGCCGGCGATGTGCGCCATGTCCACCACCAGCTTCGCCCCCACGCCGTCGGCAATCTCCCGGAAGCGGGCGAAGTCCAGCGTGCGCGGGTACGCGGAGGCGCCCACCACGATCACCTTCGGCCGGTGCTCCTTCGCCAGCGCCTGCACCTGCCCAAAGTCGATCGTCTCGGTCTTCGGCGACAGGCCGTAGTGCACGACCTTGTAGAGCTTCCCGGAGAAGTTCACCGACGAGCCGTGGGTGAGGTGCCCGCCGGAGTTGAGGTCCAGCGACAGCATCGTGTCGCCCACCTCCATCAGCGCCATGTACGCGGCCATGTTGGCCTGCGATCCGGAGTGCGCCTGCACGTTCACGTGGTCCGCTCCGAAGAGCTGCTTCGCACGGTCGATCGCCAGCTGTTCGACCTGATCCACCACCTCGCAGCCGCCGTAGTAGCGCTTGCCCGGGTAGCCCTCGGCGTACTTGTTGGTCAGAGTCGATCCCATCGCCTCCATCACCGCCGGGCTGACGAAGTTCTCGGAGGCGATGAGCTCGAGCCCCTCTTCCTGCCGTCGGGTCTCTTCGTCGACGAGGCGGGCGATCTCCGGGTCGACCTGCGCCAGGCGTGCGGTGTTCTCCATGGGATCCTCTCTCCGAAGTGACGGGTAGACGCGCGGCGTACTTAGCGCACGGACGTGGCGCGCGCCGCACCCAAATGGCGACCGGCCGGCGTGGTGGCAAACCGCGGGGGCGATCGCCCGCTCAGTCACGGAAGATCTTCCACAAGAGCCACCCCCACCCGCCCCAGCTGCCGATCCGCCGGTTCTGCGCGAAGAACATCAGCTCGTCCTGGAGCCGGCGGGGGGAGGTGTCCAGCGTGCTGGGCGTCGCATCCAGCGCGCCGTAGCAGCCCGAGCAGGCCAGGCCGCGACCGGTGGGCATCCCCTCGTCGTACGGGAGCTCCCGGGCGCACCCGGCGCAGCGGAAGGTGAGCGTCACGTGGCCATCCGCGGCCAGAGGATCGTCCCCGGGGCGGCGGAGCGGAAGCTCTCCGCCGGCGATCCGTTCCACCGTGTCCGCTTCCACGAAGACCGAACGGCACCCGGGGCAGACGTCCGCCCGCACCCTGCGCACGAGCGCCGGCACCAGCGACTCGCCGCACGCGGCGCACGTGCGCTGGGCAGTGCCCGCGCAGAACTCGGGGTGGACGTCTCGGCCGGTGACGCGCTCCAGCTCGCCCGCGTCGAACCAGAAGCCGCCGCAGAAGAAGCAGCGGTCGATCTCCACCGGCCGGTCGTTCCGGGCCGCCGTCCGATCGCGCGCATGGAACACCTGCATCGCGCTCTGACACCCCGGGCAGATGCGGCGCGGCGGCGTTATGGCAGCACCCACGCGTTGGCGGTCAACTTCGGCTCCTCGTCCCCCGGGTCCTTCACCCACGCAGCCTGCGAGAGCGCGTCCCCGCCCATCTCGCAGATCTTCTTCCGCAGCGCGAGCAGTGTCTCCTCGTCGCTGCCGGTCCGCTCCACCGTCACCCAGCCCAGGTTCTTCGCGCCCGCCGGCACGTCCGTCGCCGTCGGAAAGTCGCGGACGTTGCACCCGATGGGCGCCACGTAATTCGCCTGGGCGGACGTGCGGTGCGGCAGGGGGTCGATCCGCGTGCGCGGGGTGCAGCCTGCGGCAGCCAGAATCGCCAGGGCCCACACCGCCCCGGCGAATCCGGCGGCCGCGCGGTTCACTTCCCCTCCTCGGCGTCGCGAATCTTCTGAACCCGCCGTTCGTGGCGCCCACCCTCGAACGGCGTATCCAGGAACGCCTGGAGGATCGTCCCCGCAAGGCCCGGGCCGATCACCCGCTGCCCGAGGCAGAGCACGTTCGCGTCGTTGTGCGCGCGCGCCATCTTCGCCTCGAACTCGCTGGTGCACACCGCCGCGCGGATGCCGCGGTATTTGTTGGCCACGATGCTCATGCCGATCCCGGTGCCGCAGATCAGCACCCCGCGGTCCGCCCGGCCTTCGCGCACCGCGAGCGCCACCTGGGTGGCGAAGTCCGGGTAGTCCACCGAGTCGTTGTTGTAGGTGCCGAGATCGTCGAGCTCGTGGCCGCGGGACAGAAGCAGCTCCACCAGCTCCACCTTGAGGCGCAGACCGGCGTGATCCGACGCGATGGCGATCTTCATGACCGATGGACCTTACCCGAGCCGGAGGCGCACGAGCACGGCGGATCGCGCTCCGCCGGGCCGGGCGAGCGCTGGCGCTACTTGAAGCGGTGGAACACCAGCACCGCGTTGGTGCCGCCGAACCCGAAGGAGTTGGACATCACCGCGTCCACCCGCACCTCGCGCGCCTGGTTGGGCACGTAGTCGAGGTCGCACTCCGGATCTGGGTTCTCGTAGTTGATGGTGGGCGGCAGCAGGTTGTGGGTGAGCGCCTTGACCGCCACCACCGCCTCCGCGGCGCCGGCGGCGCCCAGCATGTGCCCGGTCATCGACTTGGTGGAGGACACCGCCAGCTTCTTCGCGTGGTCGCCGAACACCGTCTTGATCGCCTTCGTCTCGTTGGCGTCGTTGTACGGGGTCGAGGTGCCGTGCGCGTTGATGTAGCCGATCTGTTCCGGGTTCAGCTTCGCGCTCTGAAGGGCGAGCCGCATGCAGCGCGCAGCGCCCTCGCCCTCGGGCGCCGGCGCGGTCTGGTGGTGCGCGTCCGAGTTGGCCGCGTAGCCCACCAGCTCCGCGAGGATGTTCGCGCCGCGCTTCCTGGCGTGCTCGTACTCCTCCAGCACCAGCATCCCCGCGCCCTCGCCCATCACGAAGCCGTCGCGTTCGCGGTCGAACGGGCGCGAGGCGCGCTGCGGTTCGTCGTTGCGGGTGGACAGCGCCTTCATCACCGAGAACCCGCCCACCGACAGCGGGGTGACGGACGCCTCCGCGCCGCCGCAGATCACCGCGTCCGTCTCGCCCACCTTGATCGACTTCCAGCCCTCGCCGATCGCATGCGCCGAGGTGGCGCAGGCGGAGACCGGCGACCAGTTCGGCCCCTTCGCGCCGTAGCGGATGGAGATGAGCCCGGGCGCCATGTTGATGATCATCTGGATGATGAAGAACGGGCTGAGCCGGTCGAAGCCCTTCTCCAGCCCCTTCTTGTGCTGCTCCTCGAGGGACGAGATGCCGCCGATCCCCGAGCCGACGATGACGCCCACCCTTGTGGGGTCGTAGCCGTGCGGCTTGTCGGTGCCGATGGGGAGGCCCGACTCGCGCATCGCCATCTCGGCGGTGGCCATGGCGTACTGGGCGAAGAGGTCCATCCGGCGCGCCTCGCGGCGGTCGATGCCGTACTCCTCGCCGTTGAAGTCCTTCACCTCGCCGGCGATCCGGGTGTCGAGCTTGTCCGGCGCGAACCGGCTGATGGGGCCGATGCCGCTGCGGCCCTGCACGAGGCCCTGCCACGACTTCTCCACGCCCGTGCCGAGCGCAGTGATGAGGCCGGTTCCTGTGATGACGACGCGACGTTCCGACATGAGGATCTCCGGGGGCTGCGGTCGAAAGGAAACGCTCACCTCCGCGGGCGCGATTCCCGCTGGAGGTGAGCGTGTCGCACCAGGGCTGCGGGCGATCGCCCGGCCGCTAGGCCTTCTTGTGGGTGTTGATGTAGTTGATGGCGTCGCCGACGGTCTTGATGTTCTCGGCCTCCTCGTCGGGGATCTCGACCTCGAACTCCTCTTCCATCGCCATCACGAGCTCAACGATGTCGAGGCTGTCCGCGCCGAGGTCCTCGATGAAAGAGGACTCCGGCTTGATCTCGTCCTCACCCACGCCGAGCTGGTCGGCGATGATGGACTTGACCTTGGCCTCGATAGCAGTCGTCGACATAGAAGTGTGCTCCCTCTTGGGGTTTCCGGTGATGCCCCGTCAGGGGGGCCGTTGAAGCGCGCGGGGTATACCCGACCGCGCCGGATGACGTCACCAACAACTACGAACCACGAACTACGAACCAGCCACTACAAACCGCGGCAGCGCGGCGGCCGCTACATATACATGCCGCCATTGACTTTGAGGACCTCGCCCGTCACGTAAGCCGCCGCGTCGCTGGCAAGGAACAGCACCGCGTTCGCGACGTCCTCCGGCGTCCCCAGCCGCGCCAGGGGGATCGCCTCCATCATCTTCGCCCGCGTGTCCTCCGGCAGGTGCGCGGTCATGTCCGTCCCGATGAACCCGGGCGACACCGCGTTGCAGCGGATGTTGCGCGACGCCAGCTCCCGCGCGATCGACTTAGTAAGGCCGATGAGTCCCGCCTTGGACGCGGCGTACGCCGCCTGGCCGGCGTTGCCCATCTCCCCCACCACCGAGGTGAGGTTCACGATCGCCCCGGCGCGCGCCTTCATCATCGGCCGCGACGCAGCGCGGATGAGCGCGAACGCGCCCTTGAGGTTGGTGTCGAGCTGCTTGTTCCAGTCCTCGTCCTTCACCCGCATCACCAGCCCGTCCACCGCGACGCCCGCGTTGTTCACGAGCACGTCCAGCCGGCCAAACTCCTTCACCACGCCGTCCACGGCTTCAGCGCACGCGCGCGTGTCCGCGACGTCGAACCGGATGGCCTTCGCCCTGCCCCCGGCCGGCGCAATCAGCTGGGCGGTCTCGTTTGCCGCGGCCTCGTTGCCCGCGTAGCTGAACACCACCGTGGCACCCGCCTTCGCAAACGCCACCGTGATCGCCCGCCCGATGCCCCGGGAGCCTCCGGTGACCAGCACCACCTTGTCCTTGAAGTCGAACATCGAAGCGTCCTTCCGGGCGCGCGGGCCGTCTGCACAGCCTGCGCCAGCTCAGCGGTCCAAGTGAACTCGCGCGCTTGACCGCTTTATGGCGCGCGAGGAAGGGGCGATGCTGCGAAGCGCCGTTCGCACCACCGTGGCCCTAAGCGCCACGCAGCGCGGCGAGCGTCTTCTCGAGCGAGCCTGCGTCCTCCACGTTGAAGCATTCCAGGTCCCGGGCGATCCGCTTGACCAGGCCACAGAGCACCTTACCGGGCCCCAGCTCCACCACCCGGGTCACCCCGGCCATCTTCAGCGTCTCCACGCACTCGATCCACCGCACCGGCGCGGAGACCTGTTCGATCAACAGCGGCACCACGCGGTGGGGATCCGCGTTGGCCTTCGCGTCCACGTTCGCCACCACCGGCACCTCGGGCGCGCGGACCTCGATCCCCTCCAGCACCGCCTGCAGCCGGGGCTTCACCGGCACCATCAGGGCGCAGTGGAAGGGCGCGCTCACCGGCAGGGGCACAACCCGCTTCGCGCCCGCTTCCTTCAGCTTCGCCTGCGCGCGCTCCACCGCAGAAGCGTGGCCGGCGATCACGGTCTGTTCGGGCGAGTTGTAGTTCGCCGGGGCGACCACCTCGTTCTGAGCGACCTCGTCGCAGACGGCCTTCACCTTCACCGGGTCCAGCCCGAGCACCGCAGCCATCGCGCCGACGCCAGCGGGCACCGCTTCCTGCATGAAGGTCCCGCGGGCGCGGACCGCGCGCACCGCGTCGGCCAGCGAGAGCGCCCCCGCCGCCACCAGCGCGGAGTACTCGCCGAGCGAGTGCCCAGACACCAGCGCCGGCCGCACGTTCAGCCGCTTCGCGATCACCGCGTGCGCCGCCACAGACACCGTCAGGATCGCCGGCTGGGTATTGGCGGTGAGCTTGAGCGCGTCCTCCGGGCCGTCGAAGCAGAGCGCGGAGAGCTTCTCGCCGAGCGCGTCGTCCGCGGCGTCGAACACCGCCTTCGCCTCGGGGAACTTCTCGTACAGCTCCCTGCCCATCCCGACGGACTGGCTGCCCTGCCCCGGGAAGATGAACGCGACCTTGGACATGGTGGCTCCTTCTCTCGTTACCAGCGGACCAAAGCCGACCCCCACGCCATCCCGGCGCCGATCGCCATCATCGCGATGACGTCGCCCTCCTTGAGCCGGCCGGCGCGGTTCGCCTCGTCCAGCGTCATCGGCAGCGACGCCGAAGACGTGTTTCCGTACCTGTGGATGTTGAGCCAGACCTTGTCCCGGGACAGGTCCAGTCGCTCGAGCACCGCGTCGATGATCCGCACGTTGGCCTGGTGCGCGATCACATGGTCCACTTGTGCGGGCGCAAGCTGGTTGGCGTCGAGCGCCTCCTTCACCGCGTCGGTGAGGGCGCGGACGGCGAACTTGAAGACCTCCCTGCCGTTCATCGACACCTTGTTGAGCTTCTTCGCGAGGACCTCGGGCGTAATGGGCGTATGCGGCCCGCCCGCCTGGATGAGCAGGATCGGCCACTGCGAGCCGTCGGTGTGCAGGTGCGTGGAGAGGATGCCCCGCTCACCGTCCGAGGACGGCCCCAGCACCATCGCGCCGGCGGCGTCGCCGAACAGCACGCAGGTGTTGCGGTCCTCCCAGTTGAGGATCGACGTGAGCAGCTCCACGCCGATCACCAGCACCCGCTTCGCGTTGCCGTTGCGGACGTACTGGTCGGCGATCGACATCCCATACAGCGAGCCCGCGCAGGCGGCGCTCACGTCGAACGCAAACGCCTTCTTCGCCCCGAGCTTGTGCTGCACGAACGCCGCGCACGAGGGCATCGGCATGTCCGGCGTCACCGTGCCGACGATGATCGCGTCCAGATCCTCGGGGCGGGTCCGCGCCATCTCCAGCGCCTGGACCGCCGCCTTCACCGCCATGTCCGAGGTCAGCTCGCCCGGCGCCGCCATCCGGCGCTCCTTGATGCCGGTGCGCTCGGAGATCCACTGGTCGCTCGTCTCGACGATCTTCTCGAGATCCGCGTTGGTGACCACCTTCTCGGGGACGTAGGAACCGGTGCCGATGATCTGAGTTCGGGGCATGATCGAGGCCTCCAAAAGCCGAGGAGGCGCTCCTTAATCTCAAAGCTGCTCGGCTGTCCTTAACATTCCGTATCGGCGGATACGGAGTTCCGGCAGCCGGGGGAGAGGGCGCACACACCTCGACCGTCCGGCCCCACGCCGGCAGCCCGTTTCACGTGTCGCTGCGCACCACGGACCGCTGTCGCGCCCGTCAGGACTCGACCGCGATGACCTCGCGATTCTTGTAGTAGCCGCAGGCCGCGCAGGCACGGTGCGGCAGCACCGGCTCCTTGCACTTCGGGCACTGGTTCACCTGCACCGGCGTGCGGAGATTGCTGTTCGCGGCGCGGCGGCGATCGCGGCGCATCTTCGAAGTACGCTTCTTGGGAACTCCCACGGCTGTCTCCTGAAAATCGGGGCGGCCGCTCTACCAAAGAAGGCAGCGCGAGCGCCAGTGGTACCTGCGCTCAGTTGAGCTTGATGTCCTTGAGGGCGCCCAGGCGGGGGTCGATCACCTTCGTGTCGCAGCCGCACCGCTTCTCGTTGAGGTTCTGCCCGCACACCGTGCACAGCCCGGCGCAGTCGTCCCGGCACACCGCGGACATCGGCAGCGCGAGGAGGATCTGCTCGCGGATGATCGGATCGAGATCAATCACCTTGCCGTCGAAGGTGTCCTGCTCCGCCTCGTCCAGGCTGAAGGACCCGTTGCGTTCGCCCTTGCCGTCGTCCTCGCCTTCGTCCTCCACGCCCATCTGCTGCGCGAGGCTCGCGTCGACGAGGTTGAGCGTGAAGGAATGCGGCAGCGTGAGCAGCACGTCGGTGACGCACCGCTTGCACGGAGCCACCACTTTCGCGGTGAAGTCGCCCTTGAGGAGCACGCCCTCGCCCACCTTCAGAAGGTGGGCCTTGAGCTGAAAGCCCTCGTCCGCGCGCCACCCGTCCTCGAAATCGTCCAGGGCCGCCTGCACGGTCTGCTTCGGGATGGGCTCGTCGAGGTGGAGCCCGCCGTCCTTCTGAATTTCCTCGATCTTGACCCGCATCTGCCACTCACCCTGAAAGGGGGCGCGCACCCTATCGACGCGGCCCGGTGGAACGCAAACAAGTAAGGAGACCGGTTGAGTCTCGCCCAGGCGCTGCGGGGAAGCCGCCCGCCCGGCAGGAACATTGGTCGGCCCACCTCCCTCTGCTACGGTTTTGGGCCGATGGCTCGCCTCGCCGGGCTCCTGTCGGCCGCACTCCTGCTCCCCACGCCTCCTGCGCTCGCAGCCGCGATGGCCGTGTTCCCGTCCGACGCGCCGGTGCTCCTCGCCCAGCTCGGCCCGCGTTCCCCCGAGGCCGAAGAGGCCAACGAGCTGATGGAACAGGGCGAGTTCGAGCAGGCGGTCAAGGTGCTGCAGCGCGGCCTTTCGCAGCCGGACGTCAGCGACGACGTCCTCGTGGAGCTCTACCGGTTGATGGGCCTCGCCCAGCTCTACCTCGGCAACGAGGCCAGGGCGCGCGAGGCGTACGAGAAGCTGCTCCAGGCGCGGCCAGACTATGAAATCCCCCACAGCGCGCCGCCCAAGATCCGCGAGCTCTACGCGCGGATCAAAGAGGACATCCGCAAGCGCCGGGTGCGGCCGGTGACGCTGGACGCCGCGCCCATCGACGTGCACGAGGGCGGACGGCCGCTGGAGCTGAACGCGCGGATCGAAGACATGGCGCTGGGCGCGAAGGCCAAGCTCTACTACCGCCGCGCGGGCGCGCAGTCGTACAGCTCGGTCGACTTTGGCCGGGCGAAGGGCGGCGCGCGCGAGGACTATTCGGCGACGATCCCCGCATACGAGCTGCCCGCCGAACCTCGCGGCTACGACATGGAGTACTACCTCGAGGTGGCGGACGCGGCGCAGCGCCGGCTGGCCGGCAAGGGCGACGCGTTCAACCCGCTCCACTTCAGGGTGACGCCCGCGGGCGAGGAGGTGCCGGGCAGCACAAAGGCGTCGGCCTGGTACGAAAACCCGTGGGTGTGGGCCGGCGCCGGGGCGATCGTCGTGGCCGGCACGGTGACCGCGGTGGCGATCGCCAGCAGCCAGCCCGCCGGGAACCTGCCGGTCACCATCCGGGTGAATCCATGAAGGCCGCGGCGTGGTGGACGATGGGCCTCGTGGCCCTGTGCCTGTTTTCCGGGTGCGGCGAGGCGCCTGTGCCGGGCACGGGCAGCGTGGGCTTCGACGTCTACGTGTCCGCCGCGGCGATCGACGAGATCGGCGGCTTTCAGCTCGCGCTGGTCAAGCCCGGCGTGTTCTCCGACTGCACGTCCATCACCGAGACCTGTCTGAAAAATCAGCTGAGCAGCACGAACCAGCTGGTCCCCGTCAAGGACGACCAGGGCAACACCGTCCCCGCGCTCTTCGTGCCGAACGCGCTGACCACCTCCGGCCCGGTGCGCACGCAGGACACCACGCTGCGCGACGTCCCGGCGGGGAAGGACTACTTCCTCATCGTCGAGGCGCTCTCGCGGCAGAACCCGCCGCGGCTCCTCGGCGCTTCCTGCACGCAGCGGATCGAGGTGCGCACCGGGACCAACGAGCGCGTCCAGGCCGAACCGATCGTCTTCTTCACGGATCAGGGGGGCGGCGCGGACGGAGGCCTCGGGGTCCCGTGCGATCCGCGCTTCTAGACAGGGCGCCCTACGCGCCCGGGTGCGAGTCGATCAGCGATTCGATCCGCCGCAGATCCTCCGGCTTGAGATCGAGGAAGCGGACGCCCATCCCCAGCTCTTTGGTGTTGACGATCTCCGCCTGACACTCGATCGGTTCGGACGCGCCGGGGAGCGTGAACCGCAGGTGGGCCCGGCTGCCGAAGGGAAGCGGGAACGTCTGGGTGAAGTAGGCGCCGCCGACCGAAAGGTTCGAAGCGCGCTGGTAGTACAGCCCACCCTCCCCTTCGACCTCCATCCAGATGTCGACGGGGATGCGCCGCTGGAGGCGCTTGTCTTCGACCGGCTTCATGGCGGCGCGCTTATGCCATGGCGGCGCCCCGCCTGTCATGCAAGCGGCCGCGTTTCAGGATTGTCACGGTGGGAGGGACGCGGACTGGTTAAGGTGGCGCCACAAGGAGCCGGATTTGGCGCGCATCCTCATCGTCGAGGACGAGCAGGACCTCGCCGGGTTGCTCGTCTACAACCTGGGCCCGCTGGGTCACACCACCGAGACCGCGACGACCGGGGCCGGAGCGATCGCCCAGGCCCGCACCTTCCGGCCGGATCTCGTCCTGCTCGATCTGATGCTGCCGGACATCTCCGGCCGCGACGTGATCCGCGCACTCAAAGCGGACCCGGCGCTCGAGCGCACAGCGGTGATGATGGTCACCGCGCGCGGCCAGGAGCACGAACGGATCGAAGGCTTCGAGCTCGGCGCGGACGACTACGTGGTCAAGCCGTTCGCGGTGAAGGAGCTGCTGCTCAGGGTGCAGGCCGTGCTGCGGCGTCTCGACGCGGACGCGACGTCCCGGACGGGCGGGCCGCTCCGGGCCGGGGCGATCGAGCTGGATCCCGTCCGTCACGAGGTGCGTGTCGGCGGTGAGAAGGTGTCGCTCACCGCCCTCGAGTTCCGCCTGTTGAAGACGCTGCTCGAGCGCCCGGACCGGGTGCAGACCCGCGAAGTGCTCCTGGCCGACGTGTGGGGAATCGAGGTGGAGATCGAAACCCGCACCGTGGACACGCACATCAAGCGGCTGCGGGAGAAGCTGGGTTCGGCGGCGGAGATCATCGAGACGGTCCGCGGAGTCGGATACAAGCTGGTCCCACCCGGCCGGGGCCCCGGGTGAGCCCATGCGCCTGCGCCTCATCGTCCCGCAGCTGGTGCTCTCCGCCATCGGCGTGGCCGTGATGGTGGGCGAGGTCGCAGGTGACTGGACCGCCGGCCTGCTCGCGGGTCTGGTAGCAGGGGTGATGACGGCCATCACCGGCGCCGTGGTGCTCTCGCCGGTGGTGGCGCGGATCGAGGCGCTCGACGCTGCGGTGCGCAGCGCCGCCGAACGCGAACCCGCCCCCCCGGACGGAGCGCCCGAAAGCCCGGCGCCCATGGGCGAGGACGCGCTCGCGCACGCCGCCCGGACGTTTGCCGGGCTGACGCTGCGCTGGGAGGAGCGCCTGCGTGCGCTGACCGCCGAAAGCGCCTCGCTCGCCGGCGTGCTCGACAGCCTCGACGAAGGGATCTGGGTCACCGATACCGAGGGGACGATCGTCCGGCACAACGCCGCGCTGATCGGGCTGTTGCGCCCCACCGGCACAATCGTGGGCGAAACCCCGCTCCGGCTGGTGCCGAGCGCCGAGCTCCACGAGGCGGTCCTTGTTGCGTGCCGGAAGATGACCACCACCGTGCTGGAGCTCTCCATCGGGACACCCCGGGCGCGCACACTGGCAATCCAGGTGCTGCCCCTCCGCGGCGGACTCAAGGGGAGCGCGGCGGTGTTCCGCGATCTCACCGAGCTGAGGCGGCTGGAGAAGGTCCGCAAGGACTTCGTTGCCAACGTCTCCCACGAGCTGCGCACGCCGATCGCGGCCATCCGCGGCTACGCCGAGACCCTTCGGGCCGGCGCGCTGGAGGACCGCGAGCACGCGCCGAAGATGGTGGAGATCATCCACCGACAGTCCGAACGCCTCTCCGCGCTCGTGAACGATCTGCTGGAGCTGTCCCGGCTGGAGTCGGGCGCACAGACCCTGGAGCGCGCACCGGTCCAGCTGGCGGAGGTGGCCACCCGCGCCGCCGACGCGATGCGACCGCGGGCCGCCACCAAAGCGCTCGCGCTGATGGCCGAACTGGATCCGATTCTGTGGGTTCTGGCGGACGCGCGGGCGCTCGAGCAGGTCCTCCTCAACCTTCTCGACAACGCGGTGAAGTACACCCCCTCGGGCGGCCGGGTGCAGATGGACGCGCAGCGCGTGGACGGCCGGGTGACCGTGAGCGTGCGCGATACCGGCGGCGGCATCGACGAGAAGCACCTCGGCCGGATCTTCGAGCGCTTCTACCGGGTGGACAAAGGACGCAGCCGCGACACCGGCGGGACCGGGCTGGGGCTGTCCATCGTCAAGCACCTGGTGACCGCGATGGGCGGTGAAATCCGCGTGCGGAGCGACGCTGGCCAGGGGAGCGAGTTCACGGTCTCGCTGCCGGCGGCGCCGCCGCCCGGGCCGGGCCATCCGGGCGGAGCGGAACTCGTTTCAGGGCGGCCGTCCCGCTAGGATGGTGCCCCATGCGGGTCGCGATCCTGGCCGACATCCACGGCAACCTGCCTGCGTGCGAGGCCGTGCTCCAGGATATCGAACGGCAGTCGCCCGACTACATCGTCGCCGCCGGAGACCTCGCGCTGCGCGGCGCCCACCCGCGCGAGACGGTGGAGCTGCTCGTCGACAAGTGCGACGCCCTGCTGATGGGCAACACCGACTGCTACATCTCCGGGAACTATCTGAGCGGCGCCTACCGCGAGAAGGATCACTGGAAGCGCGAGCTTTTGGAGTGGACGCGCGCCGAGCTCGGGCCCGAGCTGGTGTCGATGCTGGGCGCTTTGCCCTTCTCCGTCCGCTACACGCCGCGGCGCGGCCAGGACCTCTTCGTCTGCCACGCCAACCCGAAGAACCTCGAGGACTCCCTCGAGCCGACGATGGAGGACGCCGCGCTCAAGCGCTTCCTTTCGGGGTTGGACGCCGCGGCGCTGGCGTTCGGGCACCTGCACTTCCCGTATCGCCGCCGGCTGGGCCGGCTGCTCATCGCCGACGTCGCCTCCGCCGGAATCCCGCGCGATGGCGATCTGCGTCCCGCTTACGGCGTCTTCACCTGGAACCCGCGGGGCTGGCGCGTTCAGATCCGCCGGGTCCGCTACCCGGTGAAGCGGGCCACCGAAGCGTTGCACCAGCGCCATGTCCCCGGCGCGCCGCTGCTCATCCACAAGCTGCTCGAAGGCCGCTACCGCCACCACCCGCAGCTGCTCGCCGCCGCGCGCCGACACTCTGGCCTCCCGCCGCCGCCGGTGCTCCGTCCACCTCCGGGGATGAAACCGGACCACCGCCCGCTGCACCCGGACGTTCCGCATCCGCCCCTCCCCCTCGTCGACGGGCATGATCCGGAGAATTCGCTCCCGGACGCGCGCCCGCTGGAGCACGACCTGGACGAGGTCGGCCCAAGGACGCTGTCCGCCCGGGAGGCCGGGAACCTCGACGATGACCCGGGTTCCCGGACCGAAGCGGGCGCGGAAGGCTGACGCCCGCACGCCGGGTGCGTGACGGGTTACCCCGATTCCGCGCGGGTGCGCAGCACGCTTCGCACCGAAAGCCCCTGTCACCCCTCCAACCCCGCGATTCGTCGACGCGCTGCGGCGGCCGGACAAATGCATTGTCGGCAGTGCGTCATGCAGCACGGACGGAACTGACGGTGGGGGTGAGGCCGGAGAGCGGGCGGGCGACCCGTCGCAAAAACACGGTGCCGGGATACCGGTGTAGCGTGCGCGTCAACCGGATCGGTGGCGCGGTGCGGCACCCTTTCAGGAGCCTGACTGGATGGGCCTCTACCTCGCCGGGTTTCTCCTCGCGGGTGCCACGGGCGGAATCGTCGCGCTGGCGATCATCGCCGTGCTGGTGCGGCGGCACGTGGTGGGTTCACCGCCTTCGCCCCGAAGGAACCCGCCGGAGGGGATCTCCATCCTCAAGCCGCTGTGCGGGTTCGACGACGACCTGGAGGCGAACCTCGAGCGCTTCGCCACCATGGATCACGCGCGTTTCGAGCTGTTGCTCGGCGTGAAGAACACCGGGGACACCGCCTTCCCGGTGGCGCTGGCGGCCGCGAAGCGCTGGCCGGATCGCGTGCGCGTCGTGGTGCAGAACGGCGAGCCGGGCCTCAATCCGAAGGTGAACCAGCTCGTCACGCTCGCGCGCGCCGCGAAGTACGAGATCCTCGTCGTGAGCGACTCCAACGCAATCGCCGGGCCCGGCTACCTTCAGGAGATTTCGGCGCTCTTCGAGGACCCGAATGTCGGCTGCGTCACGAACCCGGTGGCGGGCGAAGGCGAGGCCTCGCTGGGGGCGCTGCTCGACAACCTCCACCTTTCCTCGGCGATCGGCCCGGGGCAGATCGGCGCGATGTGGTCGGTGAAGCAACCGCTGGTGGTGGGCAAGTCGATGGCGCTGAGAAAGAGCGACCTCGCCGCGCTCGGCGGGTTCGAGGCCTACACGTCCGCGCTGGCGGAGGACTTCGTCATCGGCCGCGCAGTCCGAAACCAGCTCCAGAAGGACGTGGTGATCGCCCGGATGCCGGTGCTGAACCTGGCGCGCCACCGCAGCGTGGGCGACTTCGGCCGCCGCTACATCCGCTGGAGCGTAATCCACCGGACCGCGGTGATGCCCACCACCTACGCATCGCAGGGGCTGCTCAACCCCGCACCGCTGGCGTGGCTGGCCTGGCTGTTCCACCCCACCGGCACCTTCGCGCTCGCCGCCGCCTTCATCACCATCGCCAAGGCGGCGGTCGATGTGGCCTCGGCGTCCACGCTGCGCGGCCGCTCGTTCGGGCTGGTGGGGCTGGCGGTGGTGCCGCTCAAGGACTTCCTCATCTTCATCGCCTGGCTCAATGGCTGGTTCGCGCGCACCGTGAACTGGCGGGGCAACCGCCTCCGGGTCACGCACGGGTCACGGCTCATCCCGCCGGATGACTTCGTACCGCTGCCGGCCACTTTCCCCGAGCCCGAGCCGGTGCAGACGCCGGAACCGTAGCGGGTCTTTCGGATCATCGGAGCCTGCTACGCGAGGGCGTTCACGACGAACAGCACCAGCGCGAACACCATGAGCGCCGCGACCGCTGCGGCGAAGAGCACGTCGAACGTCAGGTGAACGGAGCAACGGCGCAGCGATCGCATGGCGCCATGGATCCATCGGCTGCGGCGGCGCTCCGTGAACTTTGTGCAACGACCATCAACGACGGCTGGCGGTGATGCGGGCCGCGTGCACGCCGCGGTGCACGCGCACGGATGGCGAGCCGACGATGGTGACCGGTTCGAAGGTGATGTGAGCCCCGGCCGGAGAGGTGCTCACCTGGGTCGTGGCAGGCGAGGTCGTGGAGGCGCCGCGTTCCGGGCGGCGGACGCAGGCGACGGAAGACAGGAACAATAGGACGCAGAGGGCGAATCGCATGGACGCTCCTTTCGAATGAGCGCCGCGCTTGTAGCGCCCGAGCGCCGAGACGCCTGTGAAGTCGGAGCGAGTTCGCGGTGACGGGTCGCGTCGATCGACGCCATCGCGTTGTCACCTTCGGCCTCAAAACGATCGCCCTCATGTTCGCGCTGGGGAGCGACCGAATCACGCCGCTGGGCACCCTGAGCCGGATCACTCGCAACGCCGGCTCAGGTCAGATCGCGGCTCCGAGGATGGCGGACGTCGGTGCCCTTCACCATGTAGATGACCATCTCGGCGAGGTTGGTGGCGTGGTCACCGATCCGCTCGAGGTGCTTGGCCACGAACATCAGCCCCATCGCGCGGCGGATGTTCTTCGAGTTCTCGAGCATGAACGAGAGCAGCTCGTTGAAGATCTTGAGGAAGAGCGCATCGACGAGGTCGTCGCCCTTGAGGACCTCCTCGGCCATCTCCGGGTTCGCGGCGACGAACGCGTCCAGCGCCTTCTTCACCTGCCGCTGGGTCAGCGCCGCGAGCTTCGGGAGATCCTGATACTGCGCCAGCGGCGGCGCCTGGTTTAGGTCGATCGCCCGCTCGGCGATGTTCACCGCGAGATCGCCGATCCGCTCGAGGTCGGTGACGATCTTCAGCGCGGTGGTGATGAGGCGCAGATCGCTCGCGGCCGGCTGGCGGAGCGCGAGCACCTTGCGGCAGAGGTTGTCGATCTCCACCTCCAGCCGGTTCACCTCCTGGTCGGACGCCTTCACCTGCTCGGCGAGCTTCGAGTCGCGATCGGTGAGCGAGCGCATGCTGGCGGCGATCTGCCGCTCGACGGATGCGCCCATCCCGAGCAGCTTCTCGCGGATCTCGCGCAGGTCCTGTTCGAAGGCCTTGTCGGTGTGGACTTTGGGCATGGCGATCTCCCGGTCGATCAGCCGAACTTGCCGGTGACGTAGTCCTCCGTGCGCTTCTCTCTGGGGTTGGTGAAGATCTGCTCGGTCGCGCCGACCTCGATCAGCTCGCCCATGTAGAAGAACGCGGTCTGGTCGGACACGCGCGCGGCCTGCTGCATGTTGTGGGTGACGATCACGATCGTGTAGCGCGCCTTGAGCTCGTGGATCAGCTCCTCGATCCGCGCGGTGGCGATGGGGTCGAGCGCGGAGGCCGGCTCGTCCATCAACAGCACCTCCGGCTCCACCGCGAGCGCCCGGGCGATGCACAGGCGCTGCTGCTGGCCACCGGAGAGTGAGAGCGGGCTGTGGCCGAGGCGATCCTTCACCTCGTCCCAGAGCGCGGCCTGGCGCAGGCACCGCTCCACCACCTCCGCGTGGTTGCCCTTCACCCGGTTGAGCTTCAGGCCCGCCGCGACGTTGTCGAAGATCGACATGCTGGGGAACGGGTTGGGGCGCTGGAACACCATCCCCACCCGCCGCCGCAGCGCCACCGCGTCCACTCGCGGGTCGTTGATGTTCTCGCCATCGAGGAGAATCCGCCCCTCGACGCGCGCGCCGGGCACGAGGTCGTGCATCCGGTTGAGCGCGCGAAGGAAGGTGGACTTGCCGCAGCCCGAGGGGCCGATCACCGCCATCACCTTCTTCTCCGGCACCTTCAGCGCCACCCGCTTGAGCACCTGCGCCTGGCGGAAGAAGACGCTGAGGTCGTTCGCTTCGATCTTGTCGGTGTGCATCGTCGCGGCGTTCATCGTGCGCCCTTGAGCCTCGTCCGGGTCATCTGCCGAGCCAGCAGGTTGAGCACGCCGACCACCAGCAGCAGCACCAGCGCCGCCGACCAGGCCTTGGCGTGCCAGTCCTCGTACGGACTGATCGCGTAGTTGAAGATCTGCACGGTCAGCGTGGAGGTGGGCTGATCCGGCCGCAGGTTCCAGTACTGGTTGTTGAGCGCGGTGAACAGAAGCGGCGCCGTCTCGCCCGCCACCCGGGCGATCGAGAGCAGCACCGCGGTGACGATCCCGCCCATCGCGGTCCGCAGCACCACCCGCAGGCTGGTCTTCCACTGCGGCACGCCCAGCGCCAAAGACGCCTCGCGCAGCGAGCCCGGCACCAGCCGCACCAGGTCCTCGGTGGCGCGCGCCAGCGTGGGGATCATCAGCAGGGCCAGCGCCACCCCACCGGCGAGGGCGGAGAAGCGCTTCATCGGCACCACCACCACGCCGTACGCGACGATGCCGATCACGATCGACGGCACGCCCGCGAGCAGCTCGGCGGTGAAGCGGATCCCGCGCGCGAAGAGGCCATTCCGGCTCTCGGCGAGATAGACACCCGCGCCGATGCCCAGAGGCAACCCGAACGCGCAGGCGATGGCGACGATGTACAGCGTGCCGACCACCGCGTTGCCGACCCCGCCCCCCTCCTCGCCCACCGGCCTGGGGAGCGCGGTGAAGAACGTCCACGACAGCCCGGCGGCGCCGTTCTTGATCACCAGCCACAGCACCGACACCAGCGGGAGGAGCGCCACCAGCACCATCAGCGCGCAGAGCCCGGTGAGCAGGTGGTTGACGGCCTTGCGGCGCAAGAGCGAGCCGTTCATGCCGCCCTCCCCTGCAGCTTCCGCTGACCGCGCTGCATGATCAGCCGAGCCACCGAGTTGAGCAGCAGGGTGATCCCGAAGAGCACCAGCGCGAGCGCGGCGAGCGCGCCGGTGTGGCGATCCCCGGCGGCCTCCGCGAACTCGTTGGCGATCACCGAAGGCAGCGTGTACCCGGGCGCGAAGAGCGACGCGCTGATCGTCGGCGAGTTGCCGATCACCATGGTCACCGCCATCGTCTCGCCGAGCGCGCGCCCCAGCCCGAGCAGCGTGGCGCCGAAGATCCCGGGCCTCGAGTGCGGGAGCACGGCCATCCGGATCGCCTCCCAGCGGGTGGCGCCGAGCGCGAGCGCGCCCTCCTTCACCGCCACCGGCGCGGTCTTCAGCACTTCGCCGGTGACCGAGGCGATGGTGGGGAGGATCATGACGGCCAGCACCAGCGCGGCGGCGAGGTAGCCCAGCCCCAGGGGCGGACCGGAGAAGAGCGGGAGGAAGCCGAGGTGATCGCCGAGGAACGGCTGCACCGTCTGGCGGAGCCACGGCACCAGCACGAACAAGGCCCACAACCCGTAGACGACCGAGGGGATCGAAGCGAGCGTCTCCACCGCGAACGCCACCGGCTGCCGCAGCCACTTCGGTCCCATCTCCGCGAGGAAGAGCGTCATCCCCAGTGCCACCGGCAGCGCGATCAGGATCGCCAGCACGCTGGTGACCACGGTGCCGTAGATGAAGGGGAGCGCCCCGAAGACGTCCGAGAGCGGATCCCAGTCCTGCCCGGTGAGGAAGTCCTCGAGCCCCACCTCGGCGAACACGGGGCGCGCCACGCGCACGAGCGAGAGGATGATCCCTCCCGCGATGATCAACACGGCGCCGCCCAGGGCGCTGAGGATCAGGCCCCAGGCGCGGTCGCCACGGTTGACGCGAGGCCGCGCCGCCGCGGGCTGCGGCGTGTCGGCCCGCGCCCTCAACGTCGTGTCACTTGCTGGAACCAAGCGCGACCGGCTTCCCCTGAACGGTGAGCGTCTTCAGCTTCCTCTCCACCTTCTCCACCACCGGCTTCGGCAGCGGCGCGTAGTCCAGCGGCGTGGCGAACTTCTGGCCGTCGTGGGTGGCCCACCACAGGAACTTCACCAGCGACTGGCCCTTCACCGGGTTCTGGAAGTTCTTCGGGACGAGCAGGTAGGTGAACGATGCGATCGGATAGGCGCCTTCGCCGGCGGCGTTGGTGATTGACGTCCGGAAGTCGTCCGGCAGCTGCACGTCCGCCGCGGCGGCGGTGGTGCTCTCCACCGACGGCTTCACGAACCTGCCCGCCTGGTTCCGGAGCTCCGCCATCGGGAGCTTGTTCTGATCCGCGTAGGCGAGCTCGACGTAGCCGATCGCGCCCGGCATCTGCTTGACCATCCCGGTGACGCCCTCGTTGCCCTTGGCGCCCAGCCCCACCGGCCAGCGCACGCTCTTGCCCGCGCCCGGCTTCTGCTTCCACTGCGGCGAGACCTTGGCGAGGTAGTCAGTGAACACCGCGGTGGTGCCGGAGCCGTCCGAGCGGTGCACCACGGCGATCGCCTTGTCCGGGAGGGCCACCCCCGGGTTGACCTGGGCGATCTTCGGGTCGTTCCACTTCGTGATCTGCCCGAGGAAGATCCCCGCGAGCGCCTCGGGGGTGAGCTTGAGCGCGGTGACACCGGGCAGGTTCCAGGTGACCACCACCGCACCGAGCACGGTGGGGATGTGGACGAGGTCCGGCTTCTTCGCCAGCTCCTCGTCGGTCATCGGCGCGTCGGAGGCGCCGAAGTCCACCGTGCCGCTGACGATCTGCCGGATGCCGCCGCCCGAGCCGATCGACTGGTAGTTGAAGCGCTCATCCGGGTGCAGCTTGTTGTACTCGCTGAACCACTTTGAATAGAGCGGGTACGGGAAGGTCGCGCCCGCGCCGTTGATGAGGACCGGTTCGCCGGCGAGCGCCGTTCCGGCCACGCCGAGGAGCACTGCGAGGAGGAGCTTCTTCATCGGGGATGTCCTTGGGGAAAGATGCGGCTTCTACACACCGCGCCGCGGTGGGACTCAGTGACGATTCCGTGAACTCGGCCCGCGACCAGGCGGCCTAGAGTTTGATTTCCATCTGCGCCTGGACGATCGCGTTGGTCAGGCCGCCTGCCCGGCTGGAGGGGAGGTTCGCCTCGAAGTCGACGATGGTCCGGGCGTGCTTGTTCCAGCGCCAGCCGAGCCCGCCGATCACCGTGCTGACCTCGTTGTCCGCGACGCTGGTCTCCGGATCGATGTAGTCGAAGCGGGCGAATAGATCCCAGCCGCGCGCCACAGGGCTGAACTTGACGAGGCCGAGCACACCGAACGCGCTGAACCCGACTCCGTGCGCGACGGAGGTGTAGCCGAGGTCGTACCTCTTGCTCAGCGCCGCCGAGGCATCGGTGAGGAAGGCGTACTCGGCGGCGAGGGTAAGGTCCTCGTCGTGGTAGCCGACCTGGCCGATGTAGCGCTGGCGCGCGTGCTCGGTGAAGCCGGCATTGTCGTAGCCACCGTAGTAGCCGAAGCCAGAGAGGAAGAGGTTCGCCACCACCCCGCCCATCGAGGCGAGCGGGTTGACGGTGAGGCGCGCTTCAATCGCCTTTCGCTTGAAGAGCTCGGGAGACTTCCAGCCTTCGCCGTTGCCCACGTCGACCTGGAAGCTGCCGTAGCTCATGGGGAGCTTTCCGCCGAACGCGATCCCGAGATCCGTCGAGGTCATGTAGCCGGCGCGGTCCATGAACACCGAGCCCTGCATTCGCAGGCCCCACAGATCCTCCTCGTAGGGAACCCAGGCGAGCGGCAGCTGGCCGACGCGCAGGTACGTGCCGGTGAAGCCGAGGTCCTTCGCCTCGAAGAACAGGTACTTGGTCACCACGTCGAGCGGACCACCGCCTCCTTCGCGGAGGTCGCCGGCCTCGAGCGTGACCTGCGCGAGCAACCGGTCGGTGAACCGATACTCGGACTGCAGGTAGAGGCGATCGATGGCGAAGGCGTTCGCGTTCCCTGCCGCCTCGTCGAGCTGCCACGTGTAGCGGAGGTAGGTCTTCCCGGAGAGGGAGATGCGATCCGTCCACGAGCTCGGCTTCTGCATGACCTCGGGAGCCGGAGCTTCGACCACCGGAGCTTCGCTCGCCGGCGAGGACGCCGGCGCTTCACCCGCCGACGCCGGCGACGAAGCTGGAACGGGCATCCCGGAAGCCTGCGCGGGTGCGACAGCCGGTGCAGAGGCAGGAGCCTGGGCAAGCGCGAGCCTCGGTGTGGCGAGGGCGACGATCAGGGCGAGGAGAAGGCGATTCAAGGTGTTCCTCTGGCGTCCGCGCCAGCGGGATGCCGGCACCGGAGACGCGCACTGAGTCCCCTGCCACCGTCACTGCTTCATGGCCCTCCTGTGACATTCCTGTGAACATCGAAAATAGGAGGCCCCCCGCCCGCGTGGCCGCGCGCGGGCGGAAGGCCGGGTGCCACTCTCGGTTCGGCGGACGATCAGTTCGCCGGGAACGCCGTCCAGCCAGCGGTCCAGTCGGTGGTGCCGACCGCGCCGATGAACTTCGCCTCGGCGTCGAAGAAGCCGTCCGCCGGCGGCTGCGCAGCCGTGGCGCCGTCGAGCAGCGGAGAGCCGGCCGCGGGCTTGAAGTTCGGGTCCGCCAGGTTCTTCGCGCCGTCCAGCATCGGATCCGCCCAGACGTTGGAGGCGTCCTTCGCGATCTGCTGGTTCTCGTCGAAGCCGCTGTCGTTGTCCGTCGCGTCGGCGGGGAAGTCGGTGTTGGACCCGCCGATTGACCAGAAGAGGCTGTTCTTCACGAAGAGGTCGCCGTCGTTGACGTGCGCCACCACCTCGTCTCCGGCCACGTCCACGCCCAGGTTGGCCACGTATGCGGCCGCCAGGTTGTAGATGTGTCCCGCGGCGCCGTTCTTGAAGTTCGCGATCACCTGGCTGGTGCCCATCACGCCCGGGTCACGGCCGGAGCCGATGATCGAGACGTTGTAGACGGTAGGCAGGGTCTGCGGGGTGGCGGTTTTGTTGTTCGGGTTGTCGTCCCACTCGAAGCCGTTGTTCCCGACGCTCTCGTTCTGCTGGATCACCACGAACTGCACCTTCCCGCGGTAGCCGAGGTCGAAGTCGAGGCCATCGTCGTCCGGCTGGCTGATCACGATGTGCTTGAGGTTCGCGGTGCCGCCGAAGGCCTCGATGCCGTCGTCATTGCCCTTGTGGATCTGGACGTAGTCGATCTCGGTCTTCGAGCCGCAGCCGCCAAGCGAGAGGCCGTTGAGCTCGTTGTCCTCGGAGACCTTGATCCCGGCGAACTCGATGCGCGCGTACTTCAGCTTGCCGCAGTCGTGGGTGTCGTCGCTGCCGCCGTAGAGGCCCTCGGACGCGGTGCTGTTGATGCCCTCGATGTACGTCTCGCCGTCCTGGGCGATCTCCACGCCGTGGGCAGTCTCGCCCGCCTTCACGTTGATCCTGGCCTTGCCGAGCATCACCACGCCGCCCCAGTCACCCGGCTTGCGCTCGCCCTCGGGCTTGAACGAGGTGAAGACGATGGGCTTCTCGGCGGTGCCCACCGCGTTCAGCTTGCCTTCGCGGGTCACCACCAGCGCCGCGGTGCCCTCGCCGGTGATCTTCGTGCCCGGCTCGATGGTGAGTGTGGCGCCGTCTTTCACGAAGACGTTGGTCTTCAGGTGGTAGACCTTGTCGGCCGTCCAGGTGGTGTCCTCGGTGATCGGCTGGGTGACCGAGACATCACCACCCTCTCCGCCGTTGCCGTCGCCACCGTCGGGGGTGCCGTTGTTGTTGTTGTTGGGACCGCACGCGGCCATCGACAGCAGGGCCAGCGCGAGGAGGGACTTCATGAGCTTCTGCATTGCGGTGCTTCCTTTCGGTGGGAGTACTGCCGACTACAGGGACAACCCGACCGACACCGAGAACGCGACGCCGGGCCGGTATTCGAGGACCGTCAGCCCGCCGGCCTGCAGCCGGACGGACGAGTTGAGGAGGTTGGAGGCGGTCAGCTTGAGCTGCGCGGCGCCGCCTAGCTTCTGGGTGCAGGCGAGATCGAGCCGGTGAAACGGCTCCTCGTAGACGTCGGGGCGCGCGTCGAAGCCCACATCGGCGATGCGCGGGCCGTAGACGTTGTAGAGCACCGCCACCTCGGTGCCGGACTGCGTCCGGTCGTACCCGAGGTTCACGTTGACCACGTACGGCGACTGCCCCTGGAGCGGGCGAAGCAGGGTGGTGGAGGCGCCGCCCTGATCGCCGAGATCCACCTGCGAGTGGATCAGCGTGAGGTTCGCGCCGAGGCGGAAGTCGGAGAGCGCGGCGACCAGCCGGCCCAGGCCGGCGCGCGCCTCGAGCTCCGCACCGTAGACGTCGGCGCTGGGGGCGTTGCGGTAGCTGACGTCGCCGGTGCCGACGGTGACGATCACCCGTTCGATCGGCTCGTTGAACCGCTTGTAGAAGACGCTCGCCGCGAGCACCTTGCTCTCGCCGGGGAACCACTCCACCCGCGCGTCGGCGTTGTGGATCCGCGTCTCGTGCAGATCCGGGTTGCCCTGGACGTTGCGACGGCGGACGAAATCGAAGAACTGGAAGGGGGCGATCTCGCGGAAGGTCGGCCGCGCCAGCGTGTAGCTGTAACCCGCGCGGAAGTTGATCGCGTCGGCGAGGGTCCAGGTGAGGTTGATCGACGGCAGCACGTCGCCATGGGCCAGCCGCGCCTCCCGGCCTGGCGCGTACGAGCGCGAGAAGTCGCTCTTCGCGAGCAGGTTGAGGTCGGAGTACTCGTAGCGGAGGCCGGCGAGGACCCGCAGCGGCTCCAGCGGCTTCCAGTCCGCGGACAAGTACCCAGCGGCGATCTCGAGCCCGGCGGTGTAGGCGTCCTCCGGGAGGGTGACCTCGCGCGGGGTGAAGACGCTGCCGACGTTCTGCGGCCCGAGCAGCTCGTTGGGACGATCGCCGAGGCGCTCGTTGTAGCCGTCTTCCAGATCCCAGTGGAACCGGCGCGCGTTGAAGCTGCGCGCGGAGCTCTGGAACATCCCGCCCACCTTCAGGCGCAGGCTGGGCATCGGGAGCGTGAGGTTCGCGGCGCCGCCCGCCGACTGCTCGGCGAGGTCGGCGTAGAAGCGGTCGCCGTTCCCCGGCTGATCCTTGAAGAAGTAGTCCGCGTCCTGCGGCGAGTAGTAGGTGACGTCGCGCGTGTCCGGCTGCGCGCGGTCGACGCGCGAGTAGTTCGCCTGCCAGTCCACCTCGGCGTCCCCGAGGATCCCCAGCCGGTGGAAGCCGCGGAGCTGGTTGAAGGTCAGCGCCCGGTTCACGAACAACAGGCGGGTGCCCTGGAAGAACGGATCGGTCGACCCGTTCTGGAGCTGACCCCGGGTGCTGACCGTCTGCGCCTCGGAGGAGCGCGTGTAGAGGCTGAACAGCGTGAGCTCGTGATCGCTGCTGAACTGGTAGCCGGCGTTGAGCAGCCCTCCGAACGCAGCGGTCTGCTTGCCGACGTCGGCGGTGGAGGTGGAGTCGTACTCCGGCCCGTCGATGCCCATGGTCACCCGGCCGGACTTCTGGTGCAGGAGGGATTCGGCGCGCGAGTACTGGACGGAGGCGAGGTAGCCGAAGCGCTGGTTCCCGAAGCGGAGCGTGTCGCCGACCGAGACGCCGAGCGTCCCGGTCGGCAGCGAGCGGCTGCTGGTGGCCTCCCACTCGCCGGGGAAGGACTTGCCGATCTCCACCACGTCGGAGTTGTGCAGCCCTCCGTACCCGGACTCCAGCGGGCCATCATCCGGCACGCTTGAAGGGAGCGCGCGCGACGGATCGGAGAACCCGAGCGCATCGAGCGCTCCGCCGGGCTGGGACGGACGCATCTGGAAGGTGGTCGTGCTGTTGCCACTGAGCGAGAGCCGCGGCTTGAGCTCGAAGCGTGAGGGATAGGAGTGGGTCTCGATCTGCAGCGCGCCGCCGCCGAAGGTGCCGGGCAGATCGGACGAGTACGACTTCACCACGTTGAGGTTGGCGAGCAGCGGCGTGGGGAACATGTCGAGCGGGACGGAGGGCTCGTCGGGCTCGGGGCTGGGCAGCGCGGCGCCGTTGAGCAGCGTCACCGCGTAGCGGCCGCCGAGCCCGCGCAGGAGCACGAACTTGTTGTCGACGATCGTGGCGCTGACCACCCGCTTCACCGCGTCGGAGGCAGTGGAGTCCGGGGTGCGGGCGATCTCCTGCGAGGAGATTGCGTCGGAGACCGTGGCCGACTTGCGGCGCTCCTGCAGCAGCGCGCTCTCGGAGCGGTGGTCCGCGCGCACTTCGACCACGACCTCCTGGACCGCACCGGTGTCCGCCTCGAGGGAGACGTCCAGCCGGTACGCCTTGCCCTGCTCCACCGTCACGCCAAAGAGGCGGCGGCCCTGGTACAGCTCGTAGAAGACGTGGAGGTCCCAAGTCCCCGGTGCGAGCTGCAACTGGTAGTAGCCGTCGACGTCCGTGCGCGCCGTCCGCGAAGGCCCGGTGGTCACCTTCACCGTGGCCTCGATCAGAGGCTCCTTCGTAGCCGCGTCGATGATCCGGCCCCAGACGCCGGTGAACCCGGGAGGAAGGCTGGGCGGCCCTCCCACCTTCGCGGCCTCCGCGCTTTCGGCTGCGGTGGCGTCGTCACCGAACGCGGACTGATCGCCGAACACGGACTGATCGCCGAGCTGCGGACCGGCGGCGGGCGGTCGCGTCGCCCCCGAGTCCGTCGCTTCGAGCGCGGCCTCGTCGGACAGCGCAGCTTCATCCGAGAACACGTCCTGATCGGAGAGCGCCGCCTCACCCGAGGGCGCACCGCGAAAAGCAGGCGCGTTCATCCCGCTCGCGCCCGAAGCCGCAGGCGCGGCAGCCTGGGCCGGGCCCGGCGCGCCCGGGTCCGTTGCGCTCGACGAGGCGGCAGACCGCGCCGCCCCCGCCTCCGTTGCGCTCGACGGCGGCGGGGCCGCGGATCGCGCCGCGCCTCCTGCGCTCGCCTCCGCTGCGCTCGACGAGGCGGCAGACCGCGCCGGGCCCGCCTCCGTTGCGCTCGAGGTCGATGAGGCTGCGGATTCCACAGCGCCCGGCGCGCCCGCCTTCGTAGCGCTCGACGCCGGTGAGGCGGCGGATCGCGCCGTACCTGGTGCGCCCGCCTCCGTTGCGCTCGACGAGGCGGCAGACCGCGCCGCCCCCGCCTCCGTTGCGCTCGAGGCCGATGAGGCTGCGGATCGCGCCGGGCCTGGTTCGCCCGCCTCCGTTGCGCTCGACGAGGCGGCAGACCGCGCCGCCCCCGCCTCCGTTGCGCTCGAGGTCGATGAGGCTGCGGATCCCACCGCGCCCGGCGCGCCCGCCTTCGTAGCGCTCGACGCCGGCAAGGCGGCAGACCGCGCCGGGCCCGGCGCGCTCACGTTTGTTGCGGTCGGTGCGGGCGTGGTCGCGGGAGCGGCCGGCTTCAGTGCCGGGCTCATTGGCGCGGTGCCGCCGTCCACCGCCGAGGACACGACCGACGATGTTCCTGCGCACGTCGCCGCCGGGACGGAAAGCACCGGGCCCCCGCCGTCGGTCGAGGTCTGCGCCAGCGCCACCGGGGCGAGGAGGAGCAGCAGCGTGTTGAAGCAAAGGGGAAGTGAAGACACGAGGTTCCTCGAACCGCGACCGCGGCGCTCATCTACGGGCGGTGAGCGGCGATCGCGTGGACGGTGGGTGACGTTGAGGGGAGGGTTGCGAAACGTTCAGGTCACGGCTGCTGCGTCGGGGTCGCTCCGGCGGCGGCCTCCGCGTCGGCAAGGTTCTCGGCGAGCACCGCCAGGGTCTCGATCCCGCCGCCCTTGACGAAGTCCATCAGCGCCAGCGCATCTCCATAGGGAGCGCGATCCGACGCGTCGAAGAAGACGACCTTGTCCGGACGCGCGTTGAGCATCCGCTGCAGCCCGCCAATAAGTCGTTCGCGCGGGATCAGCTCGCCGTTAACGTGCGGCTGACCGTCACTGCCGAGCGTGAGCACGATCGGGGGCAGCGCGTCCGGCGGGGGTGGCGGCGACTGCTCCGAATCCTCCTTCGGCGGGATGTGCATCCACATCCGCCTGGCGAGCAGTGGGGTGACCACCATGAAGATGATCAGCAGCACCAGCACCACGTCCACCAGCGGGGTGACGTTCATCGAGGGCTGGACGCCGCCCTTCCCTCTTCCGAGATCGAAGGCCATGGGAGCTCCGTCAGTGCTGCTGGTTCGCCTTGTCGATGACCTGGAGCGAGGCCCCGGGGAAGCCGAGCTGCTGGCACGCCTTGAAGAGCGACCGGACCTTCTCGTACGCGACCGCCTTGTCGGCCTTGAGGGTCAGCCGGGTGTCGGGCTTCTCCTCGTGGAGCGCCTTGAGCTTCGCCACCAGCGCGTCGCGCGCGAGGGGCTCCTTGTCGAAGAAGATCGTCCCGTCCTTCGCGATCGACAGGGTGGTCGGCTCGAGCGCTCCCTGGGCCTCCGCGTCCGGGTGGCTCGCCGCGGGGAGCTCCACTGTCACGCCCGCCTCCATCTGAGGGGCGACCACCATGAAGATGATCAGCAGCACCAGCACCACGTCCACCAGCGGGGTGACGTTGATCTCCGCCCGCGGGCCGCCGGAGCTGCGGCGTGGCTCCTCTGCCTGCGACTCAGGCGCGCCGTTCATGGCTGGTCTCCGGTCCGGTGGCGATGGCCGCCGCGGTGGTCGCGCCGTTCGCGGGATGCGCCGCGGGCGCGCGCCCGTGGTCCTCGGCGTTCTCGAGGAAGTCGAGGAACTCGCCCCGCGACTGATCCAGCGCGCGCAGGATCCCGTCGCTCTGGGTGGTGAGGAAGTTGAAGGCGAGCACCGCCGGGATCGCCACCACCAGGCCGGCGGCGGTGACGATCAGCGCCTCGGAGATCCCGGAGGACACCGTGCCGAGCCCGCCGCTCCCCTCCTTCGCGATGCTCTGGAAGGAGTTGATGATCCCGAGCACCGTTCCCAGCAGCCCAACGAACGGGGCCACCGAACCGACGCTGGCCAGCACGCTCAACCCCCGCCGCACGTCGGCGGCGAGCGCCTCGGTCTTCCGGAGCATCTCGCGCCGCGCCAGCTCCACCGGGCTCACCTTGCCGCCGGACTTGCCGCGTTCGGCGAGGAAGACCCGCGCGCCGGCGCCGAGCAACGACGCGAGATGGCTGCCACCGGTCTCGTCGGCCTTCTTCGCGAGACCGGCGAGATCATTCCTGGCGAGCAGCTCGGTGGCGGTGGCGGCGAACGCGCGGCTGGCGCCGCGGCTGCGGAGAAAGGCGATCACCCGCTCGAAGAAGACAATCAACGAGGCGAGCGCCATCAGGGTCAGCGTGACGAAGATCGCCTTGTCGAACACACCCATGTGCTCGACGATCTGGATGAGGTTGAAGTTCATGTCGCTTTCCGATCGGTTGGAGGGAATTCGGGCGAGACTCAGCTGCGGAGGCGGAACGGGACGCGGACGATCTTGAAGTGCTTGACGGGGACGCCATCGAGCGTGGCGGGCGTGTAGCGCCACGTCTTGACCACCTTCAGCGCGGCGCTGACGAAGGGCTCCTCGCCGCGCAGGACCTTCGCGGCGGTGATCCGTCCGGCCTCGTCGATCACCACCTTGAGGATGACGATGCCCTCCTTGCCGGCGGCCCTCGCCTCCTGCGGGTACTCCGGCGTGAGATTGTCCTCGCGCGGCACGGCTGCGATCGCGTTTTCGGGCAGGTTGATCGGCTTCGAGCGCACGATCCCGGCTCCGGTGCCTCCCGGCACGCCCCCGACCGCGCCGGTGCCGGAGCCATCCCCGGTGCCGCCCACCGCGACCGAGATCGCCGCCACCGCCTGATCGGCGGAGGCCTCCGGGGCCTTCTGCAGCGGAATCTCCTTCGGCGCGACGATCGGCGCGGGCGCGGCCACCGGAGCGACCGGAGGCGGCGCCACCGGGCGCGGAGTGACCGCCTTCGGCGGCGGAGGTGGCGCCCTCGGTTTCGGTTTGGGTTTCGGCTTCGGCTTTGGCGGCTCCGCCTTCGGTGGTGGAGGCGGGGGCGGCGGCCGGAAGGACACGTCCACCTTCTCCGTCAGCTTCCGGGTGACCTCGTTGCCCGCGAGCGCGATGGCCAGCACCGCGAGCGCCGCGAGCACCACCACCGCCATTCCAGTCGAGGCCGCGAAGCGACGGGCGGCGCGCGGGTCGGTCTGGACTTCGAAGGCCTCGAACATGGGAACGGCGAAGTAGAGGACCGCCGTTTCGCTTTCATGGAGCGCGGGTAACGATTGCGTGGCGCGGGGTCGCCTCCGGAATCGTCACCCAATCGTGACACAACGCCGCCGTTCTTTTCCCGCCGCGGTCACTGCGCTGACGCACGCGCCCGCCATCCTTCGCGCATGACCGTTCGCACGCTCGCGCACCTCTCGGATCTCCACCTCGGCCTCGATCCCTCCTTTGATCACGCGGCGGAGGCGCTGTGCCGCACGCTCCTCGCGCTTGACGTCGATCACGTGATCGTCACCGGCGACCTCACCCACAAGGGCAGGCACTCGGAGCTCGCGCGCTTCACCCGCGCCTTCGAGCCGCTGATCGACGCCGGGAGGCTGAGCGTCGTGCCGGGCAATCACGACCGGGTCGGCGAAGACGCGGGTCGGGATCTGCTCGGTGGCTCGCGGGTGGTGGCTCGGGAGAGCGACGGCGTATTCCAGGTGCTGGTGGACTCCACCGGCGATCACAACCGCTCCTACTTCGCACCGCACGGCGAGATCTGCCGGACGGTGCTGCGGAAGGTGGACGCGCTGCTCGACGCCGCGCCGGAGCATCACCTCGTCGTGATCGCGCTCCACCACCACCCGGTGCCGATGCCGGAGGAGACCCTGGGGGAGCGGCTCGCCTCTTCGATCGGCCTGCCCCACGCGCGGGAGCTCGCTCTCGGCGAGGAGCTGGTGAAGCTCGCCCACGGCCGGGCCGACCTCATCCTCCACGGCCACCGCCACGTCCCGCGCGAGCGCTCGATCCCGGGCGCAGGCCCGCGCGCACTCTCCATCTACAATGGAGGCGCCTCCACCGAGCTCCAGCGCTTCCGGCTCTTCTCGCACACCGAGGGGCGCGTCCTCGACCCGCCGAGGTGGATTCACGCGGGCGCCATCCCCGCGCGCCCGGAGCGCGCCGTCCCGCAGACCTGGGCGCGCTCGGCGCTGCGCGAGCTCTCGGCCGTCTTCGCCTGAGCTCGACTGGCCGCCCCTCGGCTCCACAGTTTTTCGCATTCGTTGCGCGCCCGCCACGGAGCGGTCGCGACGGACGCGTTGAGTGCTCCCGTGCCCCTCGTGCTGATCGTCGAAGACGAGAAGGATCTCGCCGCGCTGCTGGAGCTCAACCTCTCGCAGGCGGGCTTCGAGGCACGCGTCACCCACTCCGGCGCCGAAGGCCTGCGCCTTGCCGCGGAGGTGACGCCGGAGCTGGTCCTCCTGGATCTCAACCTCCCCGACCTCTCCGGCCTCGACGTCTGCCGGCAGCTCCGCGTGAGCACGGCGACGCGATCGATCCCGGTGGTGATGCTCACCGCGCGCAGCGACGAGCGCGATCGCGTGTCGGGCTTCGAGTCGGGCGCCGACGACTACGTGGTAAAGCCCTTCAGCATCCGCGAGCTGGTGCTCCGGCTGCGCGCGGTGCTGCGCCGCACCTCTGCCGAGGACGAGTCCAGACCACCGGTGGTGGCGGGGATCATCCGCCTCGAGCCGGCGATGCACCGCTGCTTCATCGGCGGCGAAGAGGTCCACCTCACGCAGCTCGAGTTCCGGCTGCTGCATCATCTCTCCTCGCGCGTGGATCGGGTGCAGACCCGCGAGGTCCTGCTCGAGCAGGTGTGGGGCCTGTCGACCGCGCTGGAGACCCGCACCGTCGACACCCACGTGATGCGGCTCCGCGACAAGCTGGGGCCGGCGCGCGATTACCTGCAGACGGTGCGCGGCGTCGGCTATCGGCTGGTGATCCCCGAGGAGGCCGCCAGGGCGGCGCGCTGAAGCAGGCTGTTCACAATCGGGACACGGAGGGCGCGCACGCGGGTGGGATCCGAGGCGCGCGTGTAGATCGGCGGTTGGGAACCGGTCGGCCGACTCGCTCGGAGGTCACCGTGAACCGCACCGCAGCCGTCGCCATCCTCGTCGCGGCCCGGCTCGCCTTCGCGCAGGCCTCCGGCGGCGAAGACGACGCCTCCGGAGCGTTGCAGCAGAAGATCGACGAGGTGGTCGAGGAGGCCGTCGACTCGAACGAGCTCCTCGAGGCGTTCACGCACCTCAGGTTCAGCGGCTACGTCCAGGCGCGCTACCTCTACTCGGAGGCGTCGGGCGAAGGGCTGAACGCGCGCGGCAAGCCCGACGTCACCGACGGGTTCATGGTGCGCCGCGGCCGGCTCAAGGCGACCTATGCGCTGGACTGGTCGGAGTACGTCCTCAACATCGACGCCACCGGGCAGGGCGTGACGCTCAAAGACGGAGAGGTCCACCTGATCGAACCGTGGACCGGGCAGCGGCTGGAGCTGGTGGTGGGCCAGACGAAGTACCCGTTCGGCTTTGAGGTGGGGCAGTCCTCCAGCGTGCGCGAGCTGCCGGAGCGTTCGCGGGTGGTGCGCGCGTTTCTGGCCGGCGACCGCGATCGGGGAGCCAAGCTGCTCGTCGACATCGGCGTGCTGCGCGCGATGGTCGGCGTGTTCGACGGGAACGGGATCGACGACGCCGGCTTCGTGGGCGTGGACAACGACCAGAACAAGGACCTCATCGGCCGCGTGGGCGTGGACTTCGGGTTCATCTCGGGCGGTGTCTCCGGCTGGTACGGGCGCACGTTCCGCCCCGACACCGTCGACAGTGCCGGCGCGGTGGTCACGCCGGGCACGACCTTCGACCGCACACGCCTGGGGATGGACCTCCAACTGTCGGGCGCCGTCCTGTCCATCGGCCGGACCGAGCTTCGCGGCGAATTCATCGCCGGCCGCACGTACCAGACGAACGGCGTCGAGCAGTTCGGCGTGCCGGCGATCGGCTGGTACGCGGTGGTCGTGCAGCATTTGGGGGACGAGGACTTTCTGGCCGTGCGCTACGACTACTTCGATCCTTTGGCGGGCACGAAGGACACCGCCTCCGCGGACGGCACCGCTCCGGCACCCACCAACAGCGTGGGCACCGTCGGCATGGTGGTGGGCCACGAGTGGAACCGGAGCGTGAAGCTGAGCGCGGCCTATGAGATCGTCGTGACCGGCACACCCCAGGGGATCGCTGATCCCGACGACAACGTTCTCACGCTGCAGTTTCAGGCGAGGTTCTGAGCGGTGCGGATCTCACTCGCAGTGTGAGCTCCGGGTTCGTTTGCGACCCGCGGAGGTCAGAACCACCCCACCCAGCCAACCCTTGAGAAGGGTTCACCCCGGGGAGCGAAGACCCGGAGTGCCCCGGGCCCCGGGTGCCGAATGACCCCCGATCGAGGATTTCACGGATTCTAAATTTCCTCGTTATTCCAGAGGGTTGACATCTGCCCACGTTCGCGGACACCTTGGAACGAGGGCTGCATCTCCAGAAATCGGACGATAAGGTGGCGATAGAACTTTTCGGGGGGATGCAACGCGGGGCGCGGAGCCCACGGTGCATTCGGTTTCTTCCGCATCAGAGGTCGAGGCCCCCAATGGTTGCCCCCAAAGTTACCGAGTTGTTCCCCAGCTATTCGGCCCGGACCCAGCCCAGGATTCGCGTCGCCAACCTCCTCGTTCAGACCCTGGGAGAACTCGGCGTCGACACCTTTTATGGGATCCCCGGTGGTGCGATCTCGTCGGTGTACGACGCGCTGATCGACTTCCCCAACGCGCGGGTCATCAACGCCCGGCATGAGAGCGGCGCGGTGTTCATGGCGATGGGCCACGCGCGCTCGGGCGGATCGCTTCCCTGCGTGCTGATGACCAGCGGCCCCGGGATCACTAACGCGCTGACCGGCTTGGCGGCGGCGCACGCGGACGGGGTCCCGCTCATCGCGATCGGCGGCGAGGTGCCGAAGAAGAACTTCGGGCGCGGCGCGCTCCAGGAAGGGAGCCGGTACCACCTGGACATCCTCGGGATGGCGCGCAGCGTGACCAAGTACGCCACCGAGCTGACCAACCCGCGCGCGGTGGCCACCACCATCCGCCGCGCCGTGGCCACCGCCCTCTCCGGCAAGCAGGGGCCGGTGCTCCTCAGCCTGCCTCTCGACGTGGGCAACGAGGAGGTCATCCCCACGAGGTCCCCCACCCAGGTCTCGACGTCGTTCGGGATCGATCACGACGTGGTGGCGGCGGCCGCCGAGGCGCTGATGAGCTCCCGGCGCGCGGTGATCCTCGCCGGCAGCGGCGCGCGCAACCCCGAGGCGGTGCGGTTGATCGGCGTGCTCGCGGCGTCGCTGCAGATCCCCGTGATCACCACGCCCAAGGCCAAGGGGCTGTTCCCCGAGACCGATCCGCTCTCCCTGGGTGTGTTCGGCGTGGGTGGGCACCCCTCCGCGTTGGAGTACCTGGAGGGCGGGATCGACACCATCCTGTGCGTGGGCTGCGGGCTGGGCGAGACCGGGACGAACAGCTGGAGCCCGCTTCTGCAGGCCTCCAACGCGTTCATCCAGATCGACATCGACGCCACGCAGATCGGCAAGAACTACCACGTGGACTACGGGATCGTCGGGCCGGCGCAGCTGGTGTTGCGCGAGCTGGCCGCGCGGATCTCCCGTCGCCCGACCGCGGCGCCGGCCACCGGGATCCGCTACTACGAGCCGGAGAAGATGGAGCAGGACACCACGCCCATCGAACCGGCGCGGGCGATCAAGCTCCTTCAGCTGAAGATGCCGGAGTCGACCATCTTCACCAGCGACGTCGGCGAACACCTGATCTACGCGCTGCACTACCTGCGCATCGAGAACCCCGGGTCGTTCATCGCCAACACCGGCCTGGGATCGATGGGGTCGGGCATCGGCGCGGCGATCGGCGCCAAGGTGGCCAACCCGAAGCGGCCGGTCGTCTCCATCTGCGGCGACTACGGCTTCCAGATGTTCGGGATGGAGATCGCCTCCTGCGTGGAGAACCGCATCGGGGTCGTGTTCGCGATCTTCAACGACGCCCGGATGCGGATGGTGGAGGGCGGGATGAGGACCATCTTCGGGCGCACCCCGAAGGTGGACTCGCAGCGGGTGGACTTCTCCCTGCTCGCGCGCAGCGTGGGCGCCAACGGCTACCTGATCCGGTCCGCCGAGGATCTGGACCGGGTCCCGCGCCAGCACCTGGTCGGGGACATCCCCTGCGTCCTCGACTTCGAGATCAACCCCGACGCCTCCTTCCCGGTGAACGGCCGCGTCACGCAGATCAAGAACTTCTCCAACTAGTCGAGGCACCCATGAACGTCGGCATCCACGGTGTCGGGATCTATCTCCCGGAACAGGTTCGCAAGAATGACTGGTGGCCGGAATCGGTCGTGAAGCGGTGGCTCGAGGAGCGCAAGGCGCGCGATCTGGTGCGCGCCTCGCGCGATCCCGAAGAGACCCGCTCGGAGGGGGCGCGGCTGCTCGCCGAGGCGATGGCCCGCTTCTCCGACGATCCGTTCAAGGGCGCCCGCGAGCGGCGGATCATGCCGGAGGGGATGAAGACCTCCGACATGGAGGTGGCCGCGGCCCAGGACGCGCTGGCCCGCGCCGGCGCCCGGCCGGAGGAGATCGATCTCCTCCTGGTGCACAGCCAGCTCCCCGACTTCCTCGAGGTCTCCAACGCGCCGCTCATCCACCGAAAGCTCGGGCTGCCCGCGCGGTGCTTTTCCAGCGGGAACGAGAGCGCCTGCGCGAGCTTTCTGCACCAGCTCTCGCTGGCCGACGCGATGATCCGCTCCGGCCGCGCGAAGAAGGCGTTGCTCATCCAGTCCAGCGGGTTTGCGCACCTGTGCCGGATGGAGGATCCGCACTCCGCCTGGTTCGGGGACGGCGCCACCGCGGTGGTGGTGGGCGAGGTCGGACCGGGGCGCGGGCTGCTCGGGCAGGCCCACTACACCGACGGGTCGATGCACGAGGCCCTGGTCGGCGGCTACCCGGAGTCCACCTGGTGGGCCGACCACCCGGTGGTGATGTACACGAAGGACCGCGACGCGGCCCGGCGCATGCTCCTGTCGGTGGCGGATCTCGGCAAGGAGGTCATCCACGAAGCGCTGCAGCAGGCGGGGCTCAGCCCCGACGACGTGGGCTTCTTCGCCGGCCACCAGGCGACGTGCTGGATGCGGGAGGTCACCCAGAAGGTGATCGGCCTGAAATCGGCGCGGTCCTTCGACTCGTTCCCCTGGACGGGGAGCCTCGGCTCCTGCAACACCCCGTTCATGCTGGGGATGGGCGAGCGGGAGGGCCTGCTCCAGGCCGGCGATGTCACGGCGATCTACGCGGGAGGAAGCGGTATCGTCTGGTCCGGAATGATCCTCCGGTGGGGCCAGTGAGCGCCGAAGTCTCCTGCAGCGTCCTCGACATCTTCTTTCAACGGCTCAAGCGCGAGGGACGCCCGCCCGAGATCCTCCTCGAGGGGCTGAACGTCTCGTACGCCGACGTCCGCAAGAAGAACGCGCGCATCGACTGGGACACGTTCTGCCGGTTCATGGAGAACGTGACGGCGCTCTGGCCCACCGAAGAGGAGTTGGCCGACATCGGCGAGTCGTTCTTCCAGGTGCCGGCGATGAAGCCGTTCTCGCTGGTGGCCCGGATGCTGTTCGACGCGCCGGCGTTCTACCAGTACGTCTTCGAGCAGCAGACCGGGGTGGGCGACCAGTCGTTCACCAACATGATCCACACCATTGAGCAGCTCGGCACGCGCCAGCTCCGGATGGACCTCAAGATCCGCCCCGGCTTCGTCCCGTGCGACGCGTTCTACGTGGTCAGCCTGGGGACGTTCCGCGGGATGCCGCGCGCGCTCGGGCTGGGGCCGTCGGAAGTGAAGATGACCCGCATCGATGGTGGGGCACGCTACGAGGTCACCGTGCCCGAGGGCGGCGGCTGGCTCCGGCGCGTGTGGCGGGCCATCTCCATACCATTCACCGCCCCGGCCATGGCCGCCGAGCTCAAGGAGTCGATGGGCGAGCTCCAGAAGCGGTTCCTGGAGCTCTCCGAGGCGCGCTCCGCCCTGGCCGTGCAGACCGAACGCCTGAAGATCGTAAACCGGCTGGGCCGCGAGCTCGCCGCCCACACCGACCTGCTCGGGCTGGCCGAGGCGCTGGGAAGGGTCTTCGGCGAAGAGCTCTCGGCGATCGGGATCGTCGTCCTCGTGTCGGGCGAGGCGCCGGGCGAGTTCGACGAGCTGGTGCGCAGCGGGCCCTGCACCGGGTCACCGACCCGGGAGATCGACCTCGTCTCGGGCGAAGAACAGGTCGGGCGGATGCGGGTGTTCGCCGAAGGGAAGGACGCGAGCGACCCGTTGACCCTGGTGGACGACCTCGTCCCGTGGATCTCGATCGCGCTGGGGAATGCGCGGTCGTTCACCCTTTTGCGCGAGTACCGGGACCAGCTCTCGGTGAAGGTGGAGAAGCGCACCCGCGAGCTCAACGCGGCGATGCAGAAGCTCGAGGAGAGCCTCGAACAGCAGCGCGAGGCGACCCGGCTCAAGACCGAATTCTTCGACAACGTCAGCCACGAGCTCCGCACGCCGCTGACACTCATCCTGCTCACGCTGGAGTCGCTCCAGCAGAAAGAGGACACGCTGGACGCGGTCACCCGCCAGCACCTCGACCGGATGGAGCGCAGCGCGTCCCGGCTCTTACGGCTCATCAACGAGCTGCTCGATCTCGCCAAGATCGGCGCTGGGAAGATGCGGCTCCGGTACGAGGCGATCGACGTCCCGGAGCTGGTCTCCGCGGTGCTCATCCCCTTCCGGGTGCTGGCGGACGAGAAGAAGCTGGGCATGCGGATCGACGTCCAGACCGAGGTCGAACGCGTGCACGCCGATCCGGAGAAGCTGGACCTCGTCTTCCAGAACCTGGTGTCGAACGCGCTCAAGTTCACCCAGGAGGGGGAGGTCGTCGTCGCCATCCGGCAGGACGCGTTCTACGTCTACGTGGAGGTGCAGGACACCGGCACCGGCATCCCGCCCCAGGATCTCGCCATCATCTTCGATCGCTTCGCGCAGGCGGACTCGCAGGGCACCCGCCGCATCGGCGGCACCGGGATCGGGCTCGCACTGGTGAAGGAGACCGTCGAGCTGCACGGCGGCAACATCCGCGTGGAGTCCGAACCGGGGAAAGGGTCGAAGTTCATCGTCGCGCTGCCCCGCGGAACCCAGCACATCCGCGAGGACCTCCGCGAGCGCCGGACCACGGAGGTGCCGGTGCACCGCGACCGCCGGTCGGACGATCACGTTCTTCTGCGCCAGCGGCGCCGCCTCAGCCATCAGCGCGCCGAGGAGCTCGCCGCGGTGGCCCGCGAGAACGCAGAAGGAACCGCCGCGCCCAGCCCCAACCGCCCGCTGATCCTCGTGGTGGAGGACGAGCCCGAGCTACGGTCCTTCATCGTCTCCACCCTGCGCGAGCTCTACGAGGTGATCGAGGCGGAGAACGGTGAGCGCGGGCTGGCCCAGGCGCGCGCGCACGGGCCGGTGCTGATCGTCTCGGACGTGATGATGCCGCGGATGTCCGGGCTGCAGATGCTGGCCGCGCTCAGATCGGATCCGCGGACGGTGGACATTCCGGTGATCCTTCTGACGGCGCGCCAGGACGTGGAGGCGCGGGTCCACGGCCTCAGCGAGGGCGCCAACGACTATCTGGGCAAGCCGTTCTCGCCGCGCGAGCTCATCGCCCGCATCGACGCCCAGCTCCGGCTCCGCGACGCCGCCGCGCGCGTGGCCCAGACCGAGCGCCTCGCGGTGGCGAGCCTTCTCACCAGCGGGTTCGCCCACGAGGTCCGCAACCCGCTCAACGGGCTGATGAACGCGCTGGCGCCGCTCCGCGAGAGCCTTAGGCCCGGCGGCGACCCCGCCGTCGCCGCGGCGATGCTGGAGATCGTGGAGGAATCCGGGGAGCGGATCCGCCACCTCGCCGAGTCCCTGCTGCTGATGGTCCGGACCGGCGGGAACCGCCAGACGATCGACCTGCCGGACTCGGTGGCCGCGGCGATCCGCGCGCTCAAGTGGAAGACGCCGGCCACGGTGAGCATCACCCAGACGGGCCGCGTGGACGCGCAGGTGGTGGGCGACCCGGCCGCGCTGACGCAGGTGTGGATCAACCTGCTCGACAACGCGCTCCGCGCTCTGGACGAGAGCGGGACGATCGAGGTCCGCCTCTCCCAGACGAAGACGGACGTCGTCGTCGAGGTGATCGACTCGGGCGCGGGGATAAGGCCGGAGGATCTGAAGCGGCTGTTCGAGCCCTTCTTCTCCACGCGCTCCGCTGGGGAGGGATCCGGGCTGGGGCTCGCTCTGTGCCGGCGGATCGTGGTGAGCCACGGCGGGCAGATCACCATCGACAGCACGGTGGGCCAGGGCACGCGGGTGACCGTGCGGCTCCCCATCACGCCGCCACAGCTCGTGACCGCGCCCGTGGCGACCGAGGAGAGCCAGCCTCCTGTGCTGGCGCGCACGGGCACATAATCCGCCCGGGGGACGGCCGGGCGGCCCGGCGCAGCCCCGCCCCGCCCGAAGGCAACCCGACGCGCGATCCGCTCCCGGAACTTTCACCGCGTGCCAATGGTTCGGCAATCGGTGATGCCGAAGCCCAACCCCGCCTCACACCGCATCCTCATCGTCGACGACGATCCCGACTGGCGGAGCGCCCTGCGCCTGATGCTGGACGACCTCGGCTACGACAGCGTGGAGGCGGCCAGCGGCGAGGAGGCGCTCCTGCTCCTGGAGCAGGAACCGTTCCGGATCGTCCTTCTGGACATGAACATGCCGGGGCTGAGCGGATACGACGTGATCGCGCGGCTGCCGGATCCGTCCACGCGGGTGGTGCTGCTGACCGCGTCCTCGGCCCAGGAGGTGGGCGACACGCTCAACAAGACGGCGGCCTACTACCTGCCGAAGGACGCCGGCGAAGAGGCGCTCGGGTTGATCCTGGAGTCCCTGCAGGCGTGAAAAACAGAGGCGGCCGGGCCCCGCGGTGGAGACCCGGCCGTCGTGCAGCGCGGGATACAGGATTCGAACCTGTGGCCTTCGGCTCCGGAGGCCGACGCTCTATCCAACTGAGCTAATCCCGCAGTCGGCGCGGCACACCTAACCGACTTACCGGGGCATGGCAAGCGCGCGCTCTTCCAACTCCTCCAGCGTCTTCGGCCAGTCCGAGTGGAGCAGCTTCGAGAGCGCGCGGTCGGCCAGAAGCCTCCCTTCGGTCTGGCACCTCGGGCAGTAGTTGGTCTCGTTCTCGGCATGCACGATGCGCTGCACCGGCGCGCCGCACTCGGGACAGGGTTGACGGTACTTGCCGTGCACGGCCATCTCCGGCCGGAACGCGGTCACCTTCTCCGGAAAGCCCTCGCCGGACTGGCTGCGGAGCCGTTCGGTCCACTCCTGGAGGACCGCCCGAGTCGCCGAGAAGAGGCGGGCCATCTCCTCATCCGAGAGCCTTTGGCTGAGCTTCACCGGGGACAGCTTCGCGCGGTGGAGGATCTCGTCGGAGTAGGCGTTGCCGATCGCGCTGAGCAGCCGGGGATCGGTGAGCGTGCGCTTGAGGGTGTGGTTCTCGCTGCGCACGACGCGGGCGAACTCCTCCAGCGTGGCGGTCATCACCTCCAGCCCGCCGCGGTCGAACTGCCGGAGCTCGTCTTCGCCGCGGACCAGGTGGATGGCCGCGCGCTTCTTCGTGCTGGCCTCGGTGAGGATGAGCGTCCCTTCGGGAAAATCGAACGCCGCCAGCCCCACCTTCCCGGGGATCTTCGCGCCGCGGTCCTTCCACTGAAAGCGCCCGGCGATCATCAGGTGGATCACCAGGAACAGCTCCGCTTCGAGTTCGAAGACGATCCGCTTGCCGATCCGGCGGAAGCCGAGCACGCGCCTGCCGTGCGCCTCGCGGATGGGCGGATCGAACGAACGCACCACGAAGGGGCTGGCCAGCCGCACCGCCTCCAGCGGGTGCCCCAGGACGCGCTTCGAAATCGCCTCGATGTACACGGTGATGTCGGGGTACTCAGGCATCTGCAAATCCCACGGTAACGGGTAGGAGGCTCGACATGGACATGATTTATCGCCGGCTCGGTCGCAGTGGTCTCAAGGTCAGCGCTCTCTCTTTCGGCTCCTGGGTCACCTTCGGAAACCAGCTCGACCTGAAGAAGGCGCGCGAGTGCCTCGCGGCGGCCTGGGATGCGGGGGTGAACTTCTTCGACAACGCCGAGGTGTATGCGGACGGCGAGTCGGAGAAGCTGATGGGCCAGGCGATCCGCGAGCTCGGGTGGCCGCGGCACGAGTACGTGGTCTCCACCAAGTTCTACTGGGGCATCTACGAGACCAGGCGCCCGAACATGCGCAAGACGCTGAACCGCAAGTACCTGATGCAGGCGATCGACGGCTCGCTTCGGCGCTTCGGGCTGGACTTCGTGGATCTCGTCTTCTGCCACCGGCCGGATCCGGAGACGCCGGTCGAGGAGACGGTGTTCGCGATGCACGACATCATCTCCTCCGGCAAGGCCCTGTACTGGGGCACCTCTGAGTGGCCCGCCGACGACATCCGCGCTGCGTGGGAGATCGCCGAACGGCACCACCTGCACAAGCCGGTGATGGAGCAGCCGCAGTACCACCTCTTCGAACGCCGGCGCGTGGAGGTCGAATACGCGCGGCTGTACGAAGACATCGGGCTGGGGCTGACCACGTGGAGCCCGCTCGCCTCGGGGCTGCTCACGGGCAAGTACATCGACGGGATCCCCGAGGGCAGCCGCGGCAGCCTCCCCGCCTACAGCTGGCTGCGCGACAAGCTCACCGATCCGAAGGCCAACGCCGCGGTGAAGCAGCTCAAGGCGGTGGCGGACGGGCTGGGGTGCACGCTGGCGCAGCTGGCCATCGCCTGGTGCGCAAACAACCCGCGCGTCTCCACGGTCATCACCGGCGCCTCCCGGCCGGAACAGGTGCGCGAGAACATGAAGGCGCTGGAGGTGCTGCCGAAGCTGCGCGACCCGGAGGTGCTGGCCCGCATCGACGCGGCGCTCCCGAAGACGAAGTAAGGTCGCCGGGGCCATGACCCGCCCCACCCTGCTCGCCCTCTCCAGCTACTTCAAAGGCAACCGGTTCCTCGAACGCGCGAAGGCCGAAGGCTGCCGTGTGTTCCTGCTCACCA
>JADGHL010000111.1 GCA_019686135.1 Myxococcaceae bacterium
CCACTACCGAGAAGCTCCCGGCGCCGCCCGAGCGCATCCTGCCCCGCCGCACATCCGAACCCTCCCCGCCCGCGGGCCCGCCGAAAGAGGAGATCCCGCCGGGGCCCGCGGCCAACGGTTCGGCGTCGTCCGCGGTGTTCCAGCCCACCCGGCCGCACCCGTTCCTCTACCCCACCTCCGGCGGACTCGGCGCCGGGATCACCCTGAACTTCTAGACGAAGAAGAGATCGCCCATGGCCAGCCTCACCGTCCGTACCCCCGATGGGAAGGTCCGCGTCGTCAACCTGCTCAAGCGCATCACCAGCGTGGGCAGAGGCGCGGACAACGACATCCAGCTCGACGATCCCGCCGCGCCCGAGAGCGCCTTCCACATCCTCTTCGACGGCGCGAAGTACCAGCTGGGCACGCACGGCGCCCCGGTCCAGGTGAACGGCAAGAAGCGTGACGAGCATGTCCTTGCGCCCAACGACACCATCCGCGTGGGCGGAACCGATCTCTGCTTCGCGCTCTCCACGGAAGCCGCCGCCCCGCCGGCGATCATCCAGTCCAAAGCGCGCCAGGATTCGATCAACCCCGACTCGCACACCACCGAGGTGCAGGGCGTGCCCGGGCGCGAGCTGGCGATGCTCCAGCGCCTCACCGCGTTCAGCGAGAAGGTGTTCGGCGTCTACAACGTCCAAACGCTGCTCGAGCAGCTCATGGACGAAGCGGTGGAGCTGTGCCGCGCGGACAAGGGCTTCCTCATCATGCTGGAGAACAACGAGCCGCGCGTGAAGGTGGCGCGGAACGTGACCCGCCAGACGATCGAAGACGCCAACGAGCGCGTCTCCGACTCCATCGTTCAGTCCGTTGTGAAGACCGGCGAGCCGGTGGTGATCTCGGACGCGCTCGCGCACCCGGACTTCAAGGCGTCCGAGTCGGTGGTGAACCTGAAGCTTCTGTCGGTGATGTGCGCGCCGCTCAAGCACAAGGGGCAGCTGTTCGGCGTGCTGTACCTGGGCAACGACCGGCTGGTGAACCGCTTCGAGCCCAAGTCGCTGGACGTGCTCAAGGTGTTCGCCGCGCAGGCATCGCTCCTCATCCAGAACGCGATGCTGATGAACGACCTGTTCCTCACCAATAACGAGCTCAAGAGCCGGCTCGAGGTCCAGGCCTACGGCGACATCATCGGCGCCTGCCAAGGGATGCTGGATGTCTTCAAGCGGATCGACAAGATCGCCCAGACCGACATCTCGGTGCTGATCACGGGCGAGACCGGCACGGGCAAGGAGTTGATCGCGAGGGAGATCCACCGGCGCTCGCCGCGGAGCAACGGGCCCTTCGTCACCATCAACTGCGGGGCGATCCCGGAGAACCTCCTGGAGAGCGAGCTGTTCGGCCACGTGAAGGGCGCGTTCACCGGCGCGGTGGCCACCCGGCCCGGCAAGTTCCAGGCGGCGATCGGCGGGACGTTGTTCCTCGACGAGATCGGTGAGATGCCGCTGCAGCTGCAGGTCAAGCTGCTCCGCGCGCTCCAGGAGAAGGTCGTCTACAAGGTCGGCGACAACCGCGGCGAGCCGGTGGACATCCGGGTGGTCACTGCCACCAACCGGGTGCTCGAGGAGGAAGTGAAGAAGGGCACCTTCCGCGAGGACCTCTACTACCGGCTCAACGTGGTGAACCTGCGCCTGCCGCCGTTGCGCGAGCGCGGCGACGACCTTCTGGTGCTGGGCAAGTACTTCCTCCAGAAGTACGCGAAGGAGTTCAACAGCAAGACCCGCGGCTTCACCCCGGCCGCGGTGATCGCCATGAAGAAGTACTCGTGGCCGGGCAACATCCGCGAGCTGGAGAACCGGATCAAGAAGGCGGTCGTGCTCGCGGACAAGGCGCTCCTGGGCCCGGACGATCTCGACCTCAAGCCCGAGAACCTGGACCCGATCATGCCGCTCGCCCAGGCCAAGGAGGAGTTCCAGAAGCGCTACATCAACGAGGTCCTGGAACGGAACAACGGCAACCGCACCAAGACCGCCAAGGACCTCGGCGTCGATCCGCGCACCATCTTCCGCCACCTCGAGAAGCTGGAGGCCGAAAAGCAGGGCCGCCGGCTCCCGCCGGACGAGGATGACGCCTCGGAGCTGGCGGGTTGAACGGCGGCCGGGGGCTTACGACGCGCATGTCACGGTGGCGAATCCACACGCCCTGCCCCGGGGGCCCTCTTCGACGAAAGCCTGTGGCGCATCGCGCACTTGCGGGCGCACGCCGGCTGGCAAGGGCGTTGCTTGTCCGCCCCGGAGTGAAGGCCGGGGCGTTCGCGCTCGGAGCGGTGGTGGCGCTGGCCTGCAGCTGCGTGGTGCCGCAGGACACCCAGACTCTGGACGCGCTGCCGCTGAGGAACCGGCCGCCGAGGATCGTGGAGAACGCGGGAATGCTGCCACCCGAGATCAGGACGCCGATGGGGCCGGACTGCTCGCTGGACTTCGTCGCGTTCGTCGACGATCCGGACGAGGACGACCTGCTCCGGTTCCGCTGGTACCTGGACTACAGGCCCAACGCCAACGACCCGTTGCGCAAGCTGTCGCTGGTGGACGGGACGATTCAGCCCAACACCACGGGCGACTCCACGGTGCGCACCACCGCCGCCACCTGGAAGCTGACCCCGCAGGAGCTGGAGCTTGCCGATCCCACCACCTCCACCCATGTCATCACGCTGCTGGTCACCGACGGAGAGCTCGCCCCCTCACAGGGCCCGCGCTCCACGCCGCTGGAGGTTCCGGTCGAAGGGACCACCGTCAAGGACCCGCGCTACGCCGTCTCCTACTCGTGGATCATCGACATCGATCCCACGGTCTCCTGCCCGCCTCCCGCGAAATGAACCCCCGTGCGCTCATCGCCGCCTGTGCGGCGCTCTTCTTCCTCGGCTGCGGCAACAGCGCGCTCGAGCCGTTGCGCACCTGCGACACGGATCAGGACTGCGCGGGCAATCAGGTCTGCTTCGCGGACGGCTGCGGCGATCCGGGCCAGGGGCTGGTGGTGGAGGTGCTGCCGAACGCCGCCAACAAGCAGTACATCCAGGACTGGGCGATCGAGAAGCTGGCGCCCGTCACCAACATCAACGCCAGCGCGCCGTCGGTGCTGCAGGGCGAGCTGCAGCAGGAGATCTTGAAGGGCGGTCCCGTCGGCTACTCGGGCGACGTCACCATCAGCGCGCAGGGCGAAAGCCTGCTCATCCCCGGCCGCACGAGGTCGGTCATCTTCACTGTCGCCCTGGACAAGGGCGCCTTCCAGGTGCCGGTGCACTCCGGCGTGTACCAGCTCGCACTGACCCCGCGCGATCCGGTCTTCCCGCCGATGATCTTCGACGACGTCACGGTGAGCCCGGGCGAGGTCAAGTTCGTCGACTCCACGCTGCCGGCGGTATCGTCGATGCTCCAGGTCACCGGCTTTCTGGTGAAGACGGCCAATCCGCGCACCATCCCCCAGACCGCCGAGTACGACATCCAGGCGTTCGACGCGGAGACGGACCGGCCGATCTCCCAGCGCGTGCCCGTCAGCTCCGGGACCACCATCAGCGACGGCAGCTTCGTCCTGTGGGTGCTGCCGCCCGAAGGAGCGGAGGAGATGATCGTCCGGGCGTTCCCGCGAAGCTCGCGCGTGCTCGGACCGGCCAAGGCGTTCCGCGTCCCCCTGTCCGCCAACGTGGGCGATCTCGAGCTGGGCGACTACGGCGTGCCGGTGAACGTCACCGGCCGCGTCGTCAGCCGGACCGACGGCAAGCCCGTGGCCGGGGCGCTAGTGCACATCGAAGGGCGGGTCACCGGCGGCGGCGACTTCGACGGTCCCAGCGCGCAGACCGACGACACGGGCGCGTTCGCCGTCCAGTCGCTGCCCACCGGCAACGAGGGCAGCCTCGACATCATCGTCGAACCGCCGCCGTCGGCGTCCGCCGGGCAGTTCCGGATGCAGGTGGAGGTCCCCCTCCAAGGCGGGTCGGTCGGCGATCTTCTGGCGCCCGAGCGGGTCCAGGTCACCGGCTCGCTGGTGGAGCCGGACGGCGACCCGGCGGCGGGCGTGAACATCTTCGCCGAACCGCTCCAGTCGCTCTCCGACGATCTGCCTCCGCCGCGCGGCCCGTTCCAGGGCGTCACCGACGCGAACGGGAACTTCTCGCTCGCCCTCGATCCGGGCGAATACCGCTTCGACTTCGTGGCGATGGAAGCCGATCTGCCGCGGGTGAGCCGCTTCGTCCGGGTGACCGCGACGCCGAGCTACACCGGCGAAGGGTTCCAACCCGTGGACCTGCCCACGTTCGCGCTCTCCCGCGGGCGCACCATCACCGGGACGATCTTCGCCATCCCCCGGCCGCTGGGGACGATGGACATGCTCGAGCCCGCGCCGTACGCGTCCTTCCGGTTCTTCCGCGTGGTGAGCAACGAGGGAAAAGCGTCCGCGATCATGCTCGCCGAGGGCACCGCCGGTTCCGACGGGACGTACTCGGTGGTGCTGCCCACGCGGTAGCGCTCAGCGCCCCTGCGCCTCGTTGCGCGCGGCCCGGAAGTCCTCCTGCAGCTGGTCGATCTCCGGGCCCACCTCGCCCGCGAACTGCACTGCGTGCGTCATGTAGCGGGCCTGCACGTTCTCCAGCGTGTGGAACAGGCTGCGCAGCGCCTTGCGGTTGCGCGAATCCACCGCGCAGCGCGCCTGCAGATCCCGGAGGTCCTTCATCCAGCCGATCCGGAAGCGGGAGAACTCGGCGTCCACGCCGCGCGCGGGGTGATGGTCCGTGAACGTGCGGCGCTGGTCGTCGAGCCGGCGCCACAACCCTTCCAGCGCGTCCACGCACTCGCGCGGGGTGAGCTGCTTCTCCACGCCGCGGGGCGGGCGCGGGCTCATCTGCAGCACCGAACGGAAGATGCTGTAGATGAGCAGCACCGAGAACACGCTCACCACGGCGATGTACAGGCCGTACGCGGCGGTGCGGAACCGCCGGAAGCGGGGATCTTTCGCAGGTGCGCCCTTCGCCACGACCGGGTGCGGTCTAGCCCCCGGCCCGGTGCCGCGCAAGCTCCGCTTCGGCCGACGCTACTGCGCGGCGCCGGCGGCGGCGGCCGGCTGCGGCGCCGGGTTGCCGCCGGCAGCGTTGATCGCCCGCTTCGCCGCACCGAGCCGCGCACGCAGCTGGCTCTGGTACTCGGAGTTCGGGTAGGTGGCGATCGCCTCGCGCGCGACGTCCGCCGCCTTCTGCAAAGCGCCGGTCTGCTCATACGCCTGGGACAGAAGCAGCATCGCGTAGTCGCGGTTGCGCGACTTCTTGTCCGCGGTGACGAACGCCGAGAGGTACTGCGCGGCCTGCTCGAACTTGCGCTGCTGGTGGTACGCGCACCCGAGGAAGAACGAAGCGTCGCCGGCGTCCTCCGGCCGCGGGTTCATCGCCATGAAGCGGGTCAGCTCCTGGATGGTCCCGTCCATGTCGGCGCGGCGAAAAGCCTGCTTGCCGCGCTCGAACGCCGCCTGGCCGATCTCCTCGCGCAGCGCCTCCGCGCGATCCTTGAGCGCCTGCTTCTCCAGCGGCGAGACGTGCGTCATCTCCATCCGCGCGTACGCCTCGACGCCCTTGAGCCGCTCGTCGCCGGGCAGTTGGGTCATCTGGCGGTACACCTCGAAGGCCTGCCCCGCCGCCGCTTTTCGCGCCGCCTCCGCCGCGCGGGCCTCGGCGATCGTCTTCGACAGCTGTTCGATGGTCTTCTGATCCCGCTCTTTGTCCGCGGCGGCCGAGGCCACCCGCGCGTTGGAGATGAGGACCGCCGCCGCGCCGGCCAAGAGCGCGAACAGCACGTAGGCCGTCGCGGAGGACACGATCCGGCGCTTCTCGAACTCCTCCTGCCGCTTGCCCACTGCCTTGAGCTCCGCGTGGAGGTTCTTGAGCAGGTTGTCCGTCTTGATGACCAGGTTGCGGCTCTCGATGATCTCCTTCTTCAGATCGCCGAGCTCCCGGTCGAGGTCGGACTTGTTCTCGGGCATGGAGACGATCCTCTTGGGGCCTGAAACGCCTTCGTTCAATCGGGACACGTGCAGAGCTCCAGAAAGTGGTCCCTGCCAACGAGCCAGAGCGCCCTGAGATTTCGGTTCAGGGCGCCCTGCTCTATCGGACGACCGCTCTACAGGGAAGCGCGCATCAACGGACGGCGCCTGCCCGATCGGGGTCCGGCGGAAAAATCCATGTGAGCCCGATGGAGGCGAAGCCGCCGCCGGCGTTGATGCCCGAGCCGACCGCCGGGACGTAGCCGCGCGCGAGCAGCCACCGCAGATCCACGGTCGCCGCGAGCGTGTCGCTGACCTGCCAGGTGAGCCCGGCGCACGCGGCGTAGCTGGTGATGACGCGCTCGGCGCTGGGAGCATTCAGCCCGCCGACGTAGACGAGCGAGGGGCCGATCCCGAACCCCACGTTGGGCGTGAGCGAGCCCAGTGCCCAGAACACCCGCGCGCCGAGCAACGCGCCGTAGTGCACCATCACCAAGTCGGCACGCTCTGGGACGTCGTGGTTGTCCGAGCTGGCAAACAGATCGATCGCCACCTCGATGCTGTCCGAGGCGGCGTAGGCGAAGGTCCCCAACGCATGCGGGCCGCCGCGGTTGGGCTTGACCGGGACGAGCTTTTCCGCCGCGCGCTGGAGGAAGTAGTCGTTGGGCGTGTAGTGCCACCCGCCCATGATCGAGATCCGCCCGGTACCGGTGCGGAAGGTCGGATCCTCCCGGGCAGAAGCGGCGGACGCTGCCAGGAGCGCCACCGCGAGCAGAACTCGCGGCATGGTCTACCAGGCCCTCCAGCCGTCGTTGGCGGACGGGCGAGCCGGTGGCACAGGACGCGAAGCCGGCGCGGACGGGCGTCTGGGCAGCGCCACGCCACTCGGATCCGGCTCATTCGCCGGCCGGGCGGCGGCAGCGCCCTTCGGCGCGGCGGAGGTCACGGGCTCCGGACGCTGCGCGGAGGCTTCCCGGGGCGCCGCATCGCCGGAAGAGATTCCGAGCTTCTCCTCGAGGACCCGCACGTACATGCGCAGCTCCGCGACCGCCTGCTCCTTCTCCATCAGTCGGCGGTACAGGTCGACGCGGCGCTCCTTCTCCTCCATCAATTCGCCATGCAGTTGCATGAGCGACGCCATCGCCTTCTCGGCGAAGAGCGCGGGGACATGGAGTGGGTGCTGCGCGAGCGCGTGGAGCGGGTTTGCCGGGAGGTGGGCGTCCGGGGGAGTCTCCGTCATCGGTGGTGATCTCCGGCAGAAGAGCAGTGGCGCGCGCACGCCACGTCGAGGAAGGTCGTCCGCCGGCCGGTCACGCAGGCGACCACGCAACGCATGACGCACGCGGTGCCGAATTCGCGCCAGATGAGTCCGATGTTCGCGAAGACGTCGCGCCCGCTGATCACCCCTCGCATGGCTCCCTCCTGTGATTACAGATGTGCGCGCTACATGGATGTTTCAAAGCTACCGGGCACCTTCGGGCGGTCAATTTTTCGGCCGGCCGGAGCCCGGGCGCGGATTCGGGCGCCCGTGCGCGTCATCGCCGTGAAAGCAGAGAATCGATGAACGCGAGGGCCTGCTCCTCCGCCCAGAAACGCGGGCGGAGCGGCACGCCGCTCAAAAAGCCCACGTGTCCCCCGCGCGCGGTGCGGACCACCGAGAGCCACGGGTTGTCGAGCACGTCGTCGGGGAGCGCGGCGGCAGGCGCGAGCGGGTCGTCCTCGGCGGAAAGAAGCAGCGTGGGCCTCCGGATCTCCCGAAGCTTCGGGCCAGCGCTGCAGGCGCGGTAGTAGGCCTCCGCGTCCAGAAAGCCGAACAGGGGCGCGGTCACCGCGTCGTCGAAGGCGCGGATCCCCTTCGCGCGGCGGATTTTCGAAGGATCGAGCGCGTGCGGCAGGCGGGCGCACTGCGCGAGCGCCTTGCGCTTGAGCGAGCGCAGGAACAGCCGGCGGTAGAGCGCCGTCAGCCCGCGCGCCTGGTCCATCGCCGTGGCGCACGACGACAAATCGAACGGCGTGCTGATCGCCACTCCGCCGGCCAGAGGGCAGCCGGTCCCCGTCTGCGCCAGAAGATTCAACAGCACGCTCGCCCCGAGCGAGAAGCCCACGCCGAAAATCGGCCCGGTCACACCGGCATCCCGCATCCGTGCGATCGCGAAGCGGACGTCGGTGGTGTCGCCGGAGTTGTAGGCGCGGACGAAGCGGTTGGGTTCGCCGCTGCAGGAGCGGAAGTTGAGCGCCACTGCGCCGAAGCGCCGCCGGGCCGCCCCGCGCAGCGTCTCGAGCACGTAGCCTGCGCGCGAAGATCCCTCCAGTCCGTGCAGCACGACCAGGTGGGGCGCGCGCCTGTCGGCGGGCAGCCAGTCCACGTCGAGGAAGTCGCCGTCCGGCGTCTCCCAGCGCTCGCGGTGTCCCGGAGGAGGCGTGGGCCTCCGCACGAGCGCCGCGACGATTGTCTGCGCGTGGTGTCCGCCAACCCCCGCCATCGGCACGAACGGCGCGGTGGGTGAGAATCGGGGCGGCGCATCCGTCATCGGCGGTCCCGGTGGAGCCCGCGGGCGCGCCGCTCCAGCTCCAGAAGCGGCAGCTCGGCCACGACCACCTGGTCGTGCCGGAGCGAACGGTGGACGTCGGCTGCGTCGAGCTCGCGGAAGAGCGCGGTGCGGACCTCGGCAGAGGGCTCCGTCGGCGCGCCGTTCGCGGCGTGGCAGGCCAGAACCTTGAGCGCCGGCACGAGCGTTTCGGTTCCGGGCTCCGGCGAAAGTGCAGGGAGCAGATCCAGAAGGAGCGCGCGCAGATCCGACTGCTCCAGCCCCCGCGGCACCGCGCGGACCGCGAAGGAGGTTCCGCCGAAGGGCTCGAGCTCCAGGCCGATCCGCGCCAGCGCGTCGATCCGCTCGCCGAGGAGCCGGGCCTCCACTGCGGGGAGATCGACCGTCGCCTGGAACAGCGACGGCTCGCTCGGCGTGCCCGCCTGCGCACGCGCCCACAGCGCTTCGAACCGCGCGCGCTCGAAGGCGGCGTGCGGATCCAGCACCACCAGGGTGCCGCCCTGCGCCTCGCACAGCCAGAAGCGCCGGGCCAGCGTGCCTATGTAGCGGAGCTGCGCGAAGTAGCCCGGCGGCGGCGCCTCGTTGATCGTCGGGCGCGCCTCCCCGAACCCGGGCGTCCGGGCCGCTTCGGGCCGGGCCCAGGGGCTGTCCGCCACCGCAAGCGGCGCGGCGCCGTCGGCGGTGGCCCATTGCGCACGCTGGAGGAAACGCTCCACCGCGAGCGCGTACTGCGAAGGGTCGGACGCCGGAGCAGCTTCGGGCGCATCGGCGGCGTTGGTCTCGCGCAACGCCCGGAGGATCGCCGCGGACACGGCGTCCGAGACGCCGCGCGCGTCCTGAAAGCGCACCTCCAGCTTCTGGGGGTGCACGTTCACGTCCACGTCCCGGGGATCGACCTCGAGGAACAGCACCACCACGGGCTGGCGCCCGCCCGGCAGGCTGTCCCCGAAGGCGCGCTGGATCGCCGCGTTGAGGGCGCGATCGCGCACGTAGCGGCGGTTGACGAAGGTGTAGATGCCGCGCGCCGTGGAGCGGTTGTACTCGGGCCGGGCGATGAAGCCGTGCACGGTCACGCCGAGCCGCCGCTCCTCCACCGGGACGAGGTGACGGTGGATGTCCGCGCCGAGCGCCCCGGCGATCCGCTCGCGCAGATCGCCCTTCGTCGCCGGGCTGGCAAAGAGGGACTTGCCCTCGTGCTCGACGTGGAAGGCGACCTCGGGGTGGGCCAGCGCCAGGCGGATCACCGCATCTTCGCAGTGGCCCAGCTCGGTCTGCTGCGACTTGAGGAACTTGCGCCGGGCGGGCGTGTTGAAGAAGAGCTCCTCCACCCGGATGTGCGTGCCGCCGACCGGCGCAGCGTCCCGGGCGATCACCTCCCCTCCCCCTTCCACCTCCACCTGGGTTCCGACGGTGGCGCCGGGCTCGCTGGTCAACAGGCGCAGGCGGGACACCGAGGCGATCGCCGGGAGCGCTTCGCCGCGGAAGCCCATCGTCCGGATCCCGAAGAGATCGTCCACCGTGCGCAGCTTGCTCGTGGCGTGGCGGGTCATCGCGAGGATCGCGTCCTCGCGCGACATCCCGTGTCCGTCGTCGGCGACCGACACCAGCCGTAGCCCGCCGCCTGCCAGGCCGACCCGGACGGTCGTCGCGCCCGCATCGAGCGCGTTCTCCACCAGCTCCTTGACCACCGAGGCCGGCCGCTCCACGACCTCGCCAGCCGCGATCTTGTTGATGAGGACGTCGCTGAGGACGGCGACCTTCGCCACGGCGGCGCACTAGACACAATTTCCACGGAGCTGGACAGCGCTTCGCGCGGGCGGTCGCGCCCTCCTCGACAACGCCGCCGCGAAAGCGTTATCAGCCGTCCCGCGATGGCGCGCACGACGGCAGGCCGCGGGGGACGGCGGGTGGCGGTGACCGGAGCCACGGGCGATCTGGGCGCGCTGCTTCTGCCCCGGCTCGAAGATGACCCTTCGGTCGAACACCTCCTCGCCCTGGACATCGCCCGTCCGGAGCAGGTGTCGGGCAAGCTGGACTACCGCCGGCTGGACCTCGCCCTCCCCGACGCGGACAAGGCGCTCGCGGCGGTGCTGCGCGAACACCGGATCGACACCGTCTACCACCTCACCTTCCTGTGGAGCCCGATCCAGAACTCCGCGTTCGCGCACGAGCTGGAGGTGATCGGCTCGTTGCATGTGCTGGCCGCGGTGGCGGCCGCGGCGGTGAAGCGGCTGGTGTTGCCCTCGCTCACCGCAGTCTACGGCGCGCAGAGCAACAACCCCGCCTTCATCGACGAACGCGCGCCGCTGCGCGGGTGCCCACCCAGCCGGTTCATCAGCGACAAGGTCGAGGTGGAGAAGGAGGTCCGCGCTTTCCGCGCCCGCCACCCGCAGACGCAGGTGCTGGTGCTGCGCTTCGCGCCGATCATGGGACCGTCGGTGGACAACCCCGTCACCCGGCTGTTGCGCGCGAAAGTGCTGCCCACCGTGCTCGGGTACGATCCGCTGTGGCAGGCGATCCACGAGGACGACGCCGCGCGCGCTCTCCACCTGGCGCTGGACAGCCCCGCCGAGGGCGAGCTGAACGTGGTCGGCGAGGGCGTGCTCTCCCTGAGCGGGATGGTGAAGATGGCCGGCGGCCGCGTCGTGCCGCTGCCGCATCCGCTGGCGCGCGCCGCGATCCGGTTGATGGATCGCATCGGCCGGGTGGGCGTGCCGCTGACCTTGCTCGACTACATCCGGTACAGCTGGGTGGCGGACGGCCGGCGCGCCCGGGAAACGCTGGGCTTTTCTCCCCGGTTCCACACCCGCGAAGCCGTCAGCGCGGCGATCGGAGGTGCGTGATGGCGAGGGGCGTGCTCGGAAATGATCCGTTCAAGCGCGGCGCCGCGGCGGTGACCCCGGCCGGGGACTCGCAGGGCGATCCGGGATCCGCGCCGAACGCATCGGCAGGTGAGGTCCGGCGTGATCGGCGATCCGGCGCCCGCGCGGGAGCACCACAGCGCGACAACACGCTCGCGGGCGCGGGCAGCGGCAAGGAGCGATCCGCCGGCACCGGGGCGAAGTCACGGCGGGAGCGTGCCGGCACCGGCCAAAACATCGACCGTCGCGACGGCGGATCGAGCGCACGCCAAGACACCGGCGCAAAGCGGCGAGGCGAAACGGAGCAATCTGCCGGGACACGGGCAGAGACTCAAAACGGGGCAACCGGGAGAAAGGCGTCCCGCTCGGGAGCGCGCGCCGGCACCAGCCACAAGGAACAAGTCGGCGCGGACCGGCCCGACGGCGGGCAGCGATCGACAGCGTCCATCACGACCAACCGCAAGGCCCCCGACACGAACGCGCGCAAAAGCCAAAGAGCTGCAGGGACCCGGTCCGATGCCCGGGAGCACGTCGTCGGTACCGGCACGCGCGGAGTCGGCAAGCGATCCGCCGGACGGCAAGCAGACGCCAGCCCGCAAAGCACCGGCGGCGGGCAGCGCTCCACGGACTCCCGCGCGGAGCCCCGGCCCGAGGAAGTCGCCACCAGCGCGAGGACGTCAGACTTCAAGGCCGATGTCGACGGGCACGCACCGGACCATCCGGCGCCTGCGCTCGCCGCGGGCTCCGCTACTGCGCCTGCCTCGTCGACGGACGACGCCGGGCAGGTTGCCTCCGATTCCTCCGGGCACGCACGGGACCGGCGCAAGCGCACGCGTGCAGTCGCAGCGGGCTCCGACTCTGCACCGGCCTCGTGGACGGACGACGTCACGCCCGCGGCGACCGATGCCTCGGGGCGTGCACCGGATAAGCGCCTGCCCATGGCCGCAGCGGTCTCCGACGCTGCGCCGGCCTCGTCGACGAACGACGCCGGGCACGCTGCAGCCGATGCCTCCGGGCGCGCACCGGATCGGCGCGTACCCGCAGCAACGGGCCCCGCTTCTGCACCTGCCTCGTCGACGGACGGCGCCACGCACGCATCGGCCGATGCCTCCGGGCACGCACAGGATCAGCGCGCGCTTGCACTCGCAGCGGTCTCCGCGCCTGCGCATGCATCGCCGACGGAGGACGTCACGCCCGCTGCGAGCGGTGCCTCGGGGCGCGCACCGGATCGGCGCATGCCCGCAGCCCGGGCGGGCTCCGCTTCTCCGCCTGCCTCGTCGACGGACGATGCCACGCATTCTTCGGCCGATGCCTCCGGGCACGCACGGGACCCGCGCGCGCCTGCAGCCGCGACGGGCGCCGACGTCGCGCGCGCCACCTCCGTGAATGATGTCACGCCGACCTGGAACCCGGCCGCCGCGGCGCCGCCCTCAACCGGATCGTCCTCCTCGGCGGGCGGCTCCGACCAAGCGCACGGATCGCCGCCCCACACCACTCCACCGCCGCCCCCGTCCCGATCCGGCGCCGGTGCCCTCACCTCGACGGCGCTGGCGCTCGGCCGGAGCGTCGTCTCGCGCGCGGCCGCGTCTTCGGCGCTCGAGAGCCTCAAGCACACGGCCACCGGCGTGGTCCGGGCGATGCGGACGGCGCTCGGAACGGCTGGCGCCAGCCATCTCGACGACTACGGGAAAGACCCCGCGCTGGAGCGGGAGCTCGCACCGCTCGCGTCCTTCTTCTACGACCGGTACTGGCGCGTTCAGGTGGAGGGCGCATCGCTGCTCCCTCACGGGCCTTCGATCATCGTGGCCAACCACTCGGGTGCGATGCCGTACGACGGGCCGGTGCTCCACGCGGCGATCGGCCGCGAGCGCCCGGAGCTCCCGGAGGCGCGTTGGCTGATCGAAGACCAGCTCTTCTATGCGCCGTTTCTGGGCACGCTGCTCAACCGCATCGGGGCGGTGCGGGCCAACCCGGAGAACGCGCTGCGGCTGCTCGGTGAGGGCCGCCCGGTGATCGTCTTCCCCGAGGGACTGCAGGGGATCAGCAAGCCCTTCTCCGAACGCTACCGGCTGATGCGCTTCGGACGTGGCGGTTTCGTCAAGCTCGCTCTGCGCGCGCGGGTGCCGATCGTCCCGGTGGCGATCGTCGGCGCCGAGGAGACTTCGCCGCTCATCGCGCGACTGCCCGCGAAGTTCCTCGGGCTGCCGTGGTTCCCCGTCACCTCGCCCATCCCGCTGCCGGCGCGCTGGCGGATTCGGATCGGCGAACCGCTCCAGGTCGACGAGCTGTCTCCCGACGGCCACGAGGACCTGCTTCTGGTCAACCGGCTCAACGAGCGCACGCGCGAGACCATCCAGGGGATGCTGGAATCGATGCTGAAAGCGCGCGATGGCGTGTTCGTCTGACCGTCGAGCTCAAGCACAGACGCGGTTCCGGCCGGACTGCTTGGCGGCGTAGAGCTTCTCGTCCGCGGCGCGGATCAGCTCCTTCCCGTCCCGTTCGCCGGGGCTCATGGTGGCCAGCCCCAGGGAGATCGTCACCGGGATCGTCTGGCGGTCGAACCGGAACTTCTGCGCCTCCACGAGCCGCCGCGTCTTCTCCGCCATCGCCTGGGCGCCGCGGGCCTCCACCTCCGGCAGAAGCAGCGCGAACTCCTCGCCCCCGTAGCGGGCAAACACATCCTCCCGCCGGATCTTCGTCTTCACCGTGGAGGCGAGCTGCTTGAGCACGTGATCTCCGGCGAGGTGCCCATAGGTGTCGTTGATCAGCTTGAAGTGATCGATGTCGATCAGGATCAGCGACAGCGCCCGCCCGTACCGGCGGCAGCGGCTGATCTCCCGGTCCAGCGCCTCCTCGAAGTAGCGGCGGTTGAAGATCTGGGTCAGCCCGTCCATCGTGGTCAGGCGGTAGATCTCGTCGTGGTACGCCGCCTCGATGTTCCCGCCGGCGATGTACTTGAAGATGGTGCGGCCGATCTTGATCAGGTCGCCGTTGCGGAGCTGGTACTCGCCTAGGATCTGCTCGTCGTTGACCCAGGTCCCGTTGGTGGAACCGAGGTCGGCGATGTGGACCCGGTTCGTCGCGCGGTCGATGGTGATCTGCGCGTGATTCCGGCTGACCGACTCCTGGTCGATCTGGATGTCCGCCTTCGACGACCGGCCGATCACCACCTTCTCGTCGAGCAGGTCGTACTTCCGCCCCAGCTCCATGCCGTAGATCACCACGAGCGCGGAGTTCGGGTTGGTGGGGCGCTCCGAGATCTTGGAGATGACGGTGACGACCGTCTTCGTCCGGGCCATTTGCCCATCGACGCTATCACACCACCCAGTCGGGCTTCGGCGAGCGCTGTTCGAGCTCGGACTTGTAGCGCTCGTAGCCTGCCCGCCCCAGAAGCCCGCCGATGAACTTCTTCCCGGCCTCCACGCCCGGCTGGTCGAACGGGTTCACGCCGTACAACGGCCCCGCGAACGCGGTGGCGATCTCCCAGAGCATCAGCAGCTGCCCCATTCCGTGCGCATCCAGCCGCGGCAGCCGGATCGTCATCGACGGCCTTCCCGCCTGCGCCAGCGCCGCCGCGGTGGCCTGGTGCTCCACGTTGAGCAGTTCGTGCATGGAGTGGCCGCCGAGGTAGGCGACGTCGCCCTGATCCTCCCAACCTTTCGAGAGAGGAAGGTCCACATTCGGCGCATCCACCCGCACGAAGGTGGTGAACTTGTCGTTTGGGCCTTCCATCAAGAGCTGCACGAGCGAGTGCTGGTCGGTCGCGCCCACCGCGCGAATCGGCGTGGGGCCGACGTCCTTCGTCTTCCCCAGGCTCTCCGCCCACAGTTGCACGAACCAGTCGGACGTCTCCCGCAGGGCGTCCGCGTAGGGCATGAACACGTCGATCCGCCGGCCCTTCTTCGTGTCCATCAGGTAGAGCACGGCCGCGGCGAGGTACGCGGGGTTCTGGAACAGATCGTCGGACTCGCAGCGCCGCACCATGTCCGCCGCACCGGCGAGCAGCCCGTCCACGTCGATTCCCGCCGCCGCCGCCGGCAGAAGCCCCACCGCGGTGAGCACCGAGAAGCGACCTCCCACGGCGGGCGGCACCGGGAGCGTCCGCCAACCGGCCTTCGTCGCCACTCTGCGGAGCGCCCCCTTCTCCGGATCGGTCACCGCCACCACCCGCTGGTCGAACGCGCCCTCGCCCAATCGGGCGTAGCGCTCTCGGAGCACCAACATCTGTGACCAGGTCTCGGCGGTACCGCCGCTCTTGGTGATCGCCGCGACCGCCGTCTTTTCGAGATCGACCGCGTCGAGGATCCCGGAGAAGGTCACCGGGTCCGCGTTGTCCGGGAAGAACAGCCGCATCCCGCCCCGCTTCTCCTTCGGGAGCAGGTTGTGCAACGGGTGGCACAGCCCGGAGAACAGCGCCTTCGCCCCCAGCGACGACCCGCCGATGCCCAGCACCAGCAGGTTGTCGTACGACTTCGACAGGTCCGCCGCGATCGCCTTCGCCGCCTCCGATGCCGCGGTGTCCGTCGGCAGATCGAAGAACGGCAGCACCTTCGTCCGCCGCTTCTCCTGAAGCTCCGCGTGGAGCTGCTTCACCCTCGGCGCCAGCTCCTCCAGATCCCTCAGAGAGATGCCGTTGGCGCCAATCTGTTCGTCGGTGGCGAGGTTGATGTCCAGTACGAGGTTGGCAGTCATTTCTCCTCTCCTACCGCGAGCGCGAGCGGGAGGTCACGGGATTGCCTCGAGGCGCAACGGCTCCCGTCAACCCCCGAACCTCCGGGCTTCCTCCAGCGCTCCAACGTCGGCGATGCGTTCGCACTGACCGAGGTGCGTCCGTTCCTCGACACGCCGGCCCCTCGGCCCTGCGCGCGCAGAGCCACTCGCGCTCGTCCGTCTCCACCGCGGCACCGAGAGCGGCCACCACCTGTCCTGCGTTCTCCACCCAGCCCCGCTTGTCACCTCGCGCACTCCGCGCCCCGAGGCACCTGGAAGACCTTCACGCTCATCGGTGCGCTCAGACTCGAAACGAAGCCGAAGCTGATGACCCATCGTGGCGCCGTAACCGCGAAAGTGTTCCTCAAGTTTGTCCGCAACCGGCTCGTGCCATGGCTGCACCGCGGCGACATCGTCCTCATGGACAATCTCCGCGCCCACAAGACCGCTGCAGTACGCGCCTGCATCGAGAGCGTCGGCGCAACAGTCATCTACCTTCCGCCCTACAGCCCGGCCATAAATCCGATCGAGCTGTGGTGGGCGGACGTCAAGCGCGAGCTTCGAAGGGCGGGCGTGCGGACCGCCGACCAGCTCGCACGAGCGGTCCGCAAGATTCGCTGTGCAACGCCGCTCGGAATGATCGACGGTTGGTTTCGTCACGCCCTATCTTTCCCTCAACTCAACTTATCCCCGCAGTAGCGAAGCGCTGGGTGGTGTTTTCGGCAGCAGCGGCGCCGTTCATCTTCGACATCAGCTCTTCCTCGTCGTCTTCGTCGGCTTCTTCGCGCCAGGCTTCGCTCGGGGAGGCTCCGGTTCTTCACCTGCCGCGCCACCCGCGCGCACCCAGTCATCGACCTCGGAGAGCTTGAATTTCCAGAGGCGGCCGATCTTGTGAGCTGGCGGTCCGCGACGCGTGCCACCCCGAAGTGCGCAGCAACGTCCTCGACCGAGACCCACGGTTCGGATGCGCTCATGAAGCTGGCTCCGCTCGGCACGGATCCCCCTGTGTCAGGGTAGTTGTCGCCTCGGCTGAGTGGCCGGGCTGATCACCACGCGGGGCGAGAAGGTCGATGGATGCCGTGTCTTACACGGAGG